>NC_019684.1:3937500-4237500 GCF_000316645.1 Nostoc sp. PCC 7524 | reverse complement strand
TGCAGTGTTCCCAAAAGATACGGCCTAGAGTTCCTTGTGGTAGTAGTCCTAATTGGCGATACTTCCAAGCGACTTCTGCATCTTCGCCACCATTGAAGAAGGGAGTTAGCATTTTCTTAATGCCAAGAAATCCTTCTTGTTGGTAAGCAGCACCCATAAATTTGCCCATAATCCGCCGCATCATATCGATGCGGGCGAGGAGTTTGTGACCGTTGGCTGCTTTGTGTAATACTCTTAAGCCTTGTTCATTCACACCTAGGATATCAGCTAGCGATCGCAATGCTTTTTGTTGTATGGGTGTAATCTCCCCATCTACCATCGCCATCACCATCGCCATCTGTAGTAAGATTTTGCGTTGGTGGGGATGAGGAATTACTTCGGCTATCTGTGCAGGTGTGATGGGGGATAAGTCTGCAATTGTTACATTACCTTGGTGTAGTTGATTCACTACCTGTAAAAATTGCTGCTCTAGGGGTGAGAGTGTTTTTGGTTGAGCGGCTACTGTGGTGAGTGTTGCTAAGACAAAGGGGAGTTCTTGAGGGGAGAAGACAAACATATTCATAGCAACGCAAAGGGGCGCGGAGGTTTACGCGGAGGGACACGGAGGTTTTACGGAAGTTTTCTGTTTTGTGTTTGGTGCAAGTTGGAATGAGGATGAGGGAGGTAGTTCTTGGGGTGGTATTTCACGCTTTGAGCTTCTGAGATATTGTCCGTTGAGAATTGGCTCAACTACTTTCATTTTGTGAGTGGTGCTGTAATAACGGTGAGTCTGTTGGGTGTTTTGCTTTTCTTGCAGACTGTCATTAGCGATTTTTTTCCGCAGTTTGATAATTGCATCAATGACGGCTTCTGGCCTGGGAGGACAACCGGGTATGTAGACATCTACGGGGATTAATTTATCTACACCTCTGACAGCCGAGGGAGAATCAACACTAAACATTCCGCCGGTGATGGTGCAAGCTCCCATTGCAATAACATATTTGGGTTCGGGCATTTGTTCATAAAGTCGCACTAAATTTGGTGCATACTTCATAGTGATTGTGCCGGCGGTAATCATTAAGTCGGCTTGTCTGGGAGTAGCACGGGGAATCATGCCAAATCTTTCCATGTCAAAGCGGGAAGCGTAAGCGGCCATAAATTCCATGAAACAGCAGGCTGTACCAAACATCATCGGGTACAAACTGGACATTCTCGCCCAGTTATACAGGTCGTCTAGGGTGGTAAGAATGAAGTTTTCTGATAGGTTTTGGGTAACTTGGGGAGTTTCTGCGGGATTGATAATTGTGTTTGTCATAAGTTTGAGTACCTAAGAATAATCTTGATAACTCAAGTTTCTGATGACTTGTAGAACTGCACCAGTAAAGATAAAGGTGTTAAGGTGCTAAGTTAAGCAAGTAACCCCAAACGTTTGCCGTTGTCACGAGCTAGACGGATGAGATGCTGACGGGTAGCATTGTCAATATGAAAGCGATCGCAAAAGTAAGTGATAGTCTGAGCGTGCATAGCAATCAATTTGCCACGCAGTTGATTAAACTTGGTATTACCCAGATGGTTACGCATTAGCAGAATAATTGATGCAAACATGATATTTAGTCCTGTGATTTCAGTGTTTTATTGCTGACAATCCCAGTTTGTCTGTTCCACCCCATCTGCACCAGCCAAGATCAAGGCGTTAAGCACTAACTTAAGTTTTGTAACCAATCAAGTGCCGCTTTGCTAGTCGATCAGCACTCTGCAACGCCTCAGAATTATGTCGTATATTGATTTGTATCAAGTTTAGAGGCAGCTTGATTTTTCTTAAAACCAATAAAATTAACCTTAACTTGTCCTTGTCCTGAAAATTTCATGGAATTGCACAAGCAAAAACGCAGGCGTGGTGTTATCCTCAGTCTTTCTGGATTTAGCAAGCTTCAGGAGGCTAGGCATCAAGCGGAGATGTTGGAAAACGATGGGGCTAGGCTCACCATCGAAGAATTGAGTTACCGTACTCAGTTAGCTCCTTTCACTATTTCTAAGGTTTTGTCACGGGAAGAAGGGGTTGATAAGCAAACTCTGACCTATTTTTTTCGAGCCTTTGGTTTAGATTTAACCCCCCAAGATTATGTTCGCGCCACAGAAGCCAATAGGAACACGGAGCAACAAGCAAGCAATCTCACTACCTTATCTTCCCCTACTCCCAACTCCCCAACGTCACTTGCTACAACGGGGGAAACCCCAACGGACAGTTTGCTCAAGTCGGGGAACCCGCCCACGCAACTGTCCTCCGCAACGCAGTGGCTCCTCCCCACTCCCCACACAGACTGGGGTGAAGCTGTTGATGTATCAATTTTTTTCGGACGTACAGAGGAAGTTAGTAAATTAGCCCATTGGATAATTCGCGATCGCTGTCGGTTGGTAGCATTATTAGGCATGGGGGGAATTGGTAAGTCTTCTCTGTCGGTGAAGCTAGCACAGCAAATTCAAGGGGAGTTTGAGTTTGTGGTATGGCGCAGTCTGGGCAATAGTCCCACCTTGGGGGAACTGCTAGCGAATTTGCTGCAATTCTTCGCCTGCGGACAACCTGTGAGTTTATCAGAGAATGTTACTCATCTGATTTCACAGTTCATGGGGCATTTGCGATCGCACCGTTGTCTGGTAATCCTAGATAATACCGAATCAATCTTAGCTAGTGGCGATCATTCTGGGCGTTACCAACTGGGTTACGAAAACTACGGCAATTTATTCAAGCAAATCGGTGAAACATTTCATCAAAGTTGTGTCATCCTCACCAGCCGCGAAAAACCCCAAGAAGTAGCAGGATTAGAAGGTGAGAATCTGCCAGTGCGATCAATGCAACTTCCAGGTTTGAGTGCGATCGCTGCTTTAGAATTAGTTAGAACGAAAAGCTTTTTCTGCGGTTCTGATGCTGATTGGCAAAAATTCATTCAACACTACGCTGGTAATCCCCTGGCTTTAAAAATTATCGCTACTACGATTCAAGAATTATTTGATGGTAATATCGCGGAATTTTTCGCTCAAGGTTCTACAGTTTTTGGTAGTATTTACGACTTGTTAGGGCAGCAATTCTATCGTCTATCACTTTTAGAAAAAGACCTAATTTTCTGGTTAGCGATTAACCGCGAGGCTGTCACTTTAGCAGATTTACGTGGCGATTTGGTCTTACCAATATCATCAATGAAACTCCTTGAGGCTCTAGATTCTCTGAGTCGGCGTAATCTGATTGAAAAAAAATCTCTTCCAGAAACATCAGTTCATTTCACGCTGCAACCCGTGGTGATGGAATATGTGGCAAACCAATTTATACAGCAGGTATGTACAGAAATTCTCCAGCATCAACAGACAACTCCCACACTGTTTAACAGCCACGCTGTAATTAAAGCCACTGCTAAAGATTACATCCGCATTGCTCAAACCAAGCTCATTCTTCAACCCATCATTGAGTATTTATTGCAAAATCTACGAACTAAACAAGCAATAGAAACTCAACTCACACAGATTTTACACACAATCAAAAATCCATCTTCTCCTCTAGAACCAGGATACGCAGGCGGTAATATCTTAAATCTTCTGTGCCACCTCAAAACTGATTTAACTGGTTATAATTTCTCTGGTTTAACAATTTGGCAAGTCTATCTCCAAGACACTCCTCTCAAAAGAGTGAACTTTGCTCATGCGGATTTATCGAAATCTGTATTTGCTACCACTTTTTCTAATATTATGACTATAGCCTTCAGTCCTGATGGTAAAACCTTGGCCACCGGTCATTTCGATGGTTACTTAATTATCTGGGATGTCGTCAGTAGTCAGCAATTAATTGAATGTCAGGCACATATAGGTTTGACTTGGTGTGTGGCGTTTAGTCCTGATGGTAGTACCTTAGCCACTGCGGGACAAGATGGCAATATTAAGCTGTGGGATGTCAAAACCGGCCAGTGTTGGCAAACTCTAGCCAGTCATCATGGTGGTGTTCTTAGTGTTGTTTTTCATCACGATGGAACTACTTTAATAAGTAGTTACGCTGAATCTACTATTAGATTTTGGGATATCAACTTGGGGGAATGTACTCAAATTCTGCGTGGACATAGCAGTAAAGTCTGGTCTGTAAAGTTGCATCCTCAAGGTAATATACTCGCTAGCGGTAGTGGAGATCACACAGTTAAAGTATGGGATATAACTACAGGTTCTTGTATTCATACCTTACAAGGACATACAGATTGGATCAAATCTGTTGCTTTTAGTTCATCAGGAATACTTGCTAGTGGGAGCTTAGATCAAACAATTAGACTTTGGGATGTGGATCAAGGTGTTGGCCTCGGCGTTTTAGAAGGACATTCTAATGGCATACTAGCGATCGCCTTCATCAACGATCAAATCCTCGCTAGTTGCAGTATAGATTGTACAATTCGCCTCTGGGATATTACTACTTTTCAATGCCTGAAAACCTTGCAAGGACACGCCAATTCAGTAGATGCGATCGCAGCTAACCCCCAAGGTATTTTACTGGCTACTGGTGCAGATGATTTCTCTCTCAAGTTGTGGGATGTCGCCACTGGTGAGTGTTTTAGAACATTTAAGGGCAGAAATAACTGGGTAAAATCCGTAGCCTGGAGTCCCATGACAGCGATCGTTGCAAGTGGGAATGAAGACCGGACTGTACGACTTTGGACATTAGACGGTGAATGTCGTATTTTATACGGACACACAGATTTGATTTTTGATGTAGACTTTGCTCCAGATGGACACACCCTAGCCAGCGCCAGTGCTGACACCACCATTAAGTTATGGGATGTCACCACAGGTCAGTGTAGCAAAACCCTCCAAGGACACGTAGGCATGGTGACAGGAGTCGCCTATAGTCCTGATGGGCGATTTTTAGCTAGCACTAGCTATGACAAAGCCAGTCAATTGTGGGATGCGGCTACGGGACAATTATTAGATACCTTCCCCGTACACCTAGGAATGTCAGTTGCTTTTAGTCCCGATAGCACAAAGTTAGCATTTGGTAGTTTTGACTACACCGTTAACATTTGGGACATCACCACCAAACAGTGCTACCGCACAATTTCCGGACATCATAACTGGGTATGGTGGGTGGCTTTTAGCCCTGATGGTCGGACTTTGGCTACTGGTAGTAGTGTAGAGAGAATCATCAAGTTATGGGATGTAGAAACAGGGGAATGTCTCCACACACTGCAAGGACATGAAGATATGCTGTGGGCGATCGCTTTTAGTCCTGATGGTAGTACCCTAGCTAGTACCAGCAGCGACAATACAATTAAACTCTGGGATGTAGGCAGTGGTAATTGTATAGCTACCTTAGAAGGACATGACACTTGGGTAATGTGCGCTGCCTTCAACCCAGAAGGTAATCTTCTCGCGGCTGGTGATGGTTATGCTGCTATCACAATTTGGGATATGAACACAAAACAGCGTATCAATACTTTCAAAGCCGAGCAGATTTATGAACAGATGAATATCTATGCAGTAACAGGTTTAACAACGCCTCAAAAATCTGCCTTAATGACTTTGGGTGCTAAGTGCTAAACCACTATTTCTCTCACTATGACCGACACTTGCGATACTTAATGTATCAACGACTAACATGAGTATGAATTTGATTCTGAGAAAACCCAGTTAGCAAACAAACTTAGCCTTTTTAGAGGAAACTTAACTGAGTATCAGTAATTTAACTGCTGAAACTTTACATTTTTTTGATTTAGTGAGAATTTATTTGCAGTCATAGCCAAAAATAAATTGTGTCTGTACCTATCTAGCTGCACAGGGAAGAATGACTAATGACTAAACGCATCATCGGCTTAACTGGAGGAATTGCTACAGGCAAAACTACTGTAGCTAATTATTTAGCTAGTGCTTATCATCTACCGATTTTGGATGCAGATATTTATGCTAGAGACGCAGTATCTATAGGTTCGCCGATTTTAGATGCGATCGCTCACCGTTATGGTGAACAAATATTACTTGCTGATGGCAACCTCAACCGTCAACAACTAGGAAACATTATCTTTGAGCATCTAGAAGAACGTCGTTGGTTAGAGAATATCATTCATCCCTATGTGCGCGATCGCTTTCTCAAAGCAATCGCAGAATCTTCTGCACCAACCATAGTATTAGTCATCCCTTTGTTATTTGAAGCTCAGATGACCAATTTAGTCACAGAAATTTGGGTTGTTACTTGTTCTGAGTCACAACAATTGCAAAGATTAATCGAGCGTAATCATCTCACAAAAGAACAAGCCGCAGCCCGCATCAATAGTCAATTATCCCTCACAGAAAAAGCGTCTCACGCTGATATCGTATTAGATAATTCCAGCACCTTAGAAGCACTACTAAAACAAATAGATGTCGCAATCAGATCTGGTTTCTGAAGTTACTAGCGCAGGCTATGCCAACAAAAATCAAATTGGAGTTTTGTATCGAAATTAGATTCAAAAATTGAAGTTATGAGTACAAAAAATGTCATAACTTTAATCAGGAAGATGTCTATTATTTAATTTATCGGACACTACTTATAGTCAATCAATTTTAGATTTTAGATTTTAGATTGACTGCACCCATAAAGGGGTGCAGCTTGGAGATTCATCAATTTTAGATTTTGGATTTGCGATTTTAGATTAAATCCAAAATTTCAAATGCAAAATTCTGTGGGACGGGGCTTGTACCAAAGACAATCCAAAATCCAAAATTTAAAATCTAAAATTCGGAGGGTCAATAGTCAAATACCACCCGACCACCTGGCCGCCAATCACAGTGGATAAAACCTCTGTGCATTCCTCTACCTAATCCTGTGCAATCAGAAGCGCGACAAATTTGTAACAGTTTGCCAAAGTTGCCGTCTGATGGAGCAATATCCAGTGCTAGACCGTTTATATGCTGAGAATAACGTGCGCCTCCTATCCGCCGATTTACAGATGGCGGACGATAGGCAGAATTAATAGCAATGGGAAGGCCGTATTTATCACGAATTTTGCCAAAGCCTCTAGCTGCTTTGATAATGTTGTTAATAATTGTTTTTGACTCTGGATTTCTTTCTGGGTCACATCCTTTAGTCACTTCCCCCCAAGTTAGAGGAATCCCTGCAACTATTAGTTCATTTTCGTAAACTGTTTCTCCAGTAACTAACCTCAAAGAACGTCCAGTTTTAGTATTTATGATTGATGTAGCTAATGGTTTTAATTGCTGAGTTTGTTCTTCATTAGTTTGATGGTTTTCTGCAATTTCTAACAAAGCAGCCGCAGTAGTTGGCCCTAACAATTCAGGAGAATCTAACCAAACATTTTCTTTGAATTCTGCAAATGCTTTTTGGGTTAACTCCCCTGGAATGCCATCAATTTTACTTTTATACAAGCCTTTGGTCGTGAGTAAAGCTTGAATTTCTTTGATAATTTCAGGATCAGCTTCAGTGAGTTTGACGGTAGTATTAGTAGACTGAAACTTTTCTAAGTTAGAGAATTCCACAGCAGAATCTGGCATAGATGCGTCTCCTTTGGTTATGAGTTGAAGCCTGGCAGACTAAGTTATTGTTTTTAATGAATCAGCGAAGGTAAATTGATCGCTAATTTTTCAATTGGACTAGACTAGACTGGCAAGTAATTTTATTGTGAATATAGGATTCCTCTTTTTTTTTGAAAAAATCGAGTACACCTCATACTCTTCTTATCTGTACTTTGTAGCTTAATTACGCAAATAAGTATGGCTTACGCCACATAAGCTATCAGAAATCAAAGCGGACTGCTATATCTACAAGCATAGGCTCTCCGTGGCCTTAGTCATAATCTGGTTGAATATGGTTCATCTCGCTACTCGTATTTTTGACTAGCCATTAGTATAACGCTATGAATTATACATAAAGTATTCCTAAATCAACCGTTACAATTAGGTGATATCATCATTAATCACTATATATATGATAACTTAATTAGTATTAATTTTTACTACAATACCTTGACATCAGATTGCTTCACTGAATGCTAAGTAATGAGTGAGATTTCCCACTCGGAACTTGAAACTGTCAAAGGCTCTTGGGGTGGGGTATTTCAAGTCAGCACGCTGCTCAAGATCCTACTACCACTAACGGCTCTCTTCATATCTGACATCGTTGATGCGATCGCTATCTTTTAATCTACTTTTGTCTTAAATTGTAAATAAATGTAAAATGTTCTAGTGACTTCAAACCGGACTGTAAGTGTAACTACAATCCTCAAGGACAGCGACATGAAAAGAATCATCTGGTATCCTCTCATGACTGTTTTGTTCATAGGAGTAGCAGGACATCTAGCGATCGCTCAAATTACTAGAAACAAAGCCGACAAGCAGCTAGCTGTGCTTCAACTATCAACTGGACTAGAAACACATAAAATTATCAATGTTGCTCAGACTAGCAAAGAAATTGATGAAAAAACAGCACTTAACTTAGTCTGGAGACTACCGCTAGTACAACGTAAAGCCAAAGAAATTGAAAGCCTATCTCAAGGAAAAATTCAAGTTTCAGCCATCATAGATAGCGTTCCTACTCCCACTCAACCTTACTACACAGTGCGCGTTTTTGAAGATGATCCAGGGAATTACAATTACACAATTTATTGGTTTCGTGTCTTCAGTTCTAATGGCATGATTGAGGCTTTAGATATTATAGAAAACAAGTACGTCTCATTGGAAGAATGGAGAGCGCAAATTAGGCGCAGACGCTAATAATCCTGACTATATTTTGATTGATTTTATTAGAAAATAATGTCTGAACAACAGCCTCTCAATCCTTGGAGATATAAGCCTTGGTGGTGTCAACCTTGGTCAATTTTGCTTACAGGTATAACTATAATTAGTAGTAGCTGGTTAATCTTTCATACTATTTGGCTAACAGTTATTATCTCTATGCCTGTGTTAGTATGGATGGCTTTTTTTCTGTTAATTTGGCCACAACTAATGATTCGTAGTGGTGTTTTAGAGTCTGATCAACAAGAGAAAATACAACCTTAGATATTGCTGCTACTCTGAACTTTTCAATACTGAACTTTAAGAGCATTACACCCTACTCAGCACGCTGCTCACGCCCCGCTCCCCTAACAGCACTTGCAAAACAGTAACCGAAAAATATTGCCTACGTCACAACTCTGTCATAAATATTTCTTAATTTTTATATATATCTGTTTATAAATCTTGCAGTTGAGATACAAATCTATAGCTAAATAAGGTGTGTTTATATGAATGCAACACCAGTAGTTAGGAAAGGTAGGCTTAACTCAGCTTTTAAGCGACTAATGTCTATACACTGGATCATGGCCGCCTGTTACTTAGTTTTGTTTACTACTGGCTCAGGTATGGCTCGTCTATCCCGTGGAACTCCTTTCAGAAGTGAATTGTATGATTTCCACAAGTCAATGGGAGCTTTAGTAGTGGCTTTGCTGACTTGGCGTATTTTAGTTTTGTTGCAGGTATGGTGGCGAAAATACACTAAAAATTTGCCCAAGTTCACACCTGAATGGCAGCGTAAATTTGTACTGCATACTTTGCTGTATCTATTTATGTTTGCAGTTCCAGTGAGTGGGTTCTTTTTTTCTAATTCTTTTAAAAGTAACAACGTTCGTTTGTTTGGGTTGACGTTACCCGATTTTTTTCCACAAAACTCTAATTTAGTAGATTTGGGTAGAAGCATTCATTTTTGGATAGCGTATATATTTTTAGCTTTCATCATATTGCATACTCTACAACAGTGGAAAGTTGTGCGGGCAAACTGGCGGCGTTTTAATAGCTTTTTTACTAATAGGAAGCAGAGTAAAAGTATTTAATTCCAATATAAAAGGGGAATAACTCACACCACTGATGTGAAATTAAGGGACTTCCAGAGAAAAAAATATTCCAAATGTAGGGTGCGTCAGTATGAATAATTTCTTGGTGTAGTTAGGTTTTATAACACTGACGCACTCTAAAAAACTGTCCATTCTGGATAATTTATTTTTTGGTGTTCCCTAAGATCAAACGCTTGTTACACATAGATTTCACCCCATCCCTTAATCACTTATTTGCAAGCGGAGAGGGGAAATTTGGCGTTAGCAAATGCGGGGTGGGGTTCCGAGAATATTGTTAATTGGAAGTCCCTTAATTGACTACCTGACTACCGTGACTGCGCGGATCATCTTGGCTAGCGGTAGGCGCTACTGGTGTAGAAAATTGAGAAACTTTACCACTAGCTTGGGCATAAGGTAAAGCGGAACCATTCACTAAAGCCTCTAAATTACTCGCCATAACTGTATAGGGTTGATCACCTATGGTTTGAGCAACACTTTCTCCTTCTTTATTTAAAAATACAAAGTGGGGAATACCATCTACTCTGTATTTCAGCATCTCTGGCAACCACTTGGTATTATCTACGTTCAGCATGACAAAATTCACTTTGTCAGTATACTGCTGTTCTAATTTAGAAATATCTGGAGCCATTTTTTGACAGACAGTACACCAATTAGCATAAAACTCTACTATAGAGGGTTTACCGTTGGTAGTAGCTACTTCTAAGGGTGTAGATGCTTCATCTAAACTCGCAAGAGAAACAGAAGTTTTCTCAGTCCGCAATCCCAAGAATAAGGCAACGCTGAGAGCGATCGCTACTATAACAATCAAAAAATTTCTCAATCTAGTCCCAGTAGTAGTTTCCGGCTTGACAGGTGAATTTGTAGTCATAACGTTTTATTAAAAGTTATTAAGTAATCTCTTTTTTAGTGTAACTGAGGAGGGGAGGGAGGAAGCACTGACTAAGAGGTTGTTTGAAAAACCAATGCTTTGGTACTCGGTAACTCTAGTTTTTCCATCAAATATTCAGTTTATGTTGCCATTTGAGCTTTAGTGTGAACTATTTCCTAGCTATGATGAAAGCGCAGACTGCTTGAATTTCCGTAAATCTATGACAATCAACCTTACAGTTCCCAACATGGCTTGTTCTGTTTGTGCCAGCAAGATTACTAATGCAGTAAAAACAGTTGATGCTGAGGCGATTATCCAGGCTGATCCTCAAACTAAGCTAGTCGTTGTGGAATCACAAGCATCAGAAACAACTATTAAGGATGCTTTAGCTGCTGCTGGATATCCAGCCGCGTAATTTTCTCTACAGAAAATTATTCCATCTTCCATAACCCCGATGTCTTCCATCAATCGGGGTTGTTTTAAATAGAAAGAGTTGCATTTTACTTAAATTTGGAAATGAAGTGATTATTCAATATTAATTGAATCAGTAAAATCACATAATATTTTTAATTAAACTTAGCAGCACATCCTTTGTTAAAAGAATAAGTAATCTATACATAACATCATTATTCAGGCTTGAAATATTGGCTGATGGTACTCAAAATCACTGTTTTGTAAATATCTTCATGTTATTTGTAGGGCAACCGCTTCACTTATCAGTGAAACCTTAAAAATGGATGCCAATTTTCAACCTGTCAAATCAAATCGTAAACCTAAAAACTTCAATAATCCAGAGCGGTTTATTGAAGGATGGTATTGGGTAATGCCTGCTCATAATTTACTTATAGGTGAAGTAAAATCTCTAACAATTTTGGGTAGGAAATTAGTAATTTACCGTAGTGAAGATAGACAACCGGTGATTGTAGATGCTTACTGTCCACATATGGGTGCGGATCTATCAGAAGGCATAGTAGAAGGTAATGAACTGCGTTGTGGTTTTCATCACTGGAAGTTTAACGATCAGGGAATATGTGTAGAAATTCCCTGTTTAGAAGAACCCCTACCCTTAAAATTAAAAACCTGGCCTACAGCCGAAAAATACGGCATAATTTGGGTTTGGACTGGTGAAAGTCCCAGACAACCCATACCCTTTGTACCAGAATTAGAGTTTCATGAGTGTGAAAGTGTCCTTGGCTCAAGGTTTGTGATGAAGTGTCACCCTCATGTAATCATGATCAATGCTATTGACATTCAACACTTTTATGCTGTTCATAAGCTGCCATTAGATATTCTTTTTGAAAAACAGGAAATCAATCAAAATGCAATTATTTTTACTAAGCAGAGACGTAACCATAAAGATGCTTGGTTATTTAAATTGCTGCGTCCTTTATATAAAAATAATTTTTACAGTATTTCTTATTGGTATGGTAGTACCTTTACCGTAAGCGTGGGTCCAGATTTATTACATCTACATATCATGCTGACATTGCGGATGATTGATGCTGGAAACTCGGAAATTCAAACTATTTTCTTAACTAAGAAACGTAAAGGATTGAACGGTTGGTTATTAAATCGCTTAGTGCTGTGGCTGACTAATGTTTTTATTCAGCATTTTATCAAGGATGATATAAAAATTTTACAGACGATTAATTTTGATTTAAAGACTCCAATCAAAGCAGATGTATCGATTATGCAGTTAATCAATCATGTAGAAAAGCAAAAACCTTTACGTTGGAAGAATTGGTTATTAGCGCGATCGCCGGAAGCAGAGATGAAAGAAAATCAGGAAAAATGGCGCGATTCTATGACTAATGACTAAATAAAGGTGAAAAGTAAAAAGTTAAACAGCATGACTTTTTACTTTTTGTGAGCAACCAATTGCACCCATAAAAAGAAGTGGCAAAGCCACTTCACATTTCCCAGGTAGAACCTAGAAATGAGTATAACGACTAGAGAGAATTAAAATCGTATAAATTGACACCAATTTATTGAGAGAATGTTTAAATGCAAAGAGACATCAAGGTAAACGCATCCCGCCCGTGAAACCGCAGGGTAAGTAAGCGGTTAGTTAGATGTTAAAACACAGTAGCCTCATATAGAGGCTTGATTTACCGTGTCTGAAGGTTAGGGTTTGAGGTAACTAAGTTCAAGACGGTAATTTCAGGACGTGAAAATAAACGCAGATGTAAGCCCGTCATTCCTAAACCTCGGTTGGTGTACAACAGCATTTTCTCTATCAGATACTCTCCTGAATAATACTTTTCACCCCAAGGTGGTAAAACTAAAGGTTTCAAAATCGGTAGTCGGACTTGTCCGCCGTGGGAATGTCCAGACAGTTGCAGATCAAATCTTTGTGTCGCGGCGCTGATATTGGCAAAGTCTGGTTCATGGGCTAGTAAAATGGCTGCTCCCTGTTGGGGTAACTGCTGCAACACTAAATCTAAGCGGGCTTTACCCATACCCACATCATCAACACCAGCGATAGTTAAAATGGCATTGTCCCGTTGTAGTGTGTATACAGTATTATTCAGGTCAAATACGCCGCTTTGTTTGAGTATTTTGATAATGGCTTGGGTATCATTTTCGTGGTCATGATTACCCAATATAGCAACAGTGCGATCGCGCGGTGTCAGCTGTTCCAAAGCTAGCTTGAGTGAAGGGATAAGTTGGGGTGAGTTCCGAGTTACCAAGTCCCCGGTAATCGCTACTAAGTCCGGTTTTTGTTCGTTGACTAAGCGAACAATATGCTGCAACCGCCGCGTAGTCATCCATTCATCTCGATGAATATCGCTGATTTGGACAATCCGATAGCCATTAAATTCTGATGCCAGATGGGGTAGAGTCAGTTGTAAAGAATTGATCTCAATCCAATTTGGTTCAATGAACTTGGCGTATATTAGGATACAGAATATTAATAAACATAACCAGCGAAAGTATTGCAGAACTAATTCACTGGACTCAAGCAGCCACTTACGATTTTTCAAGCTGTAATCTCCTGTGAGGTAACTGCCAGTTCTGTTGCTATGCTATTTTTTAAAGTTGGACGGTAAATCATCTGGGAGAGAGAAGATTTATTGAGCATTGGTTCTCAGATTTTTCTTCCCCTGTTACCTGTCACCTGTCCCCTGTCCCCTATCCCTGTCACCTATAATGAGAGATGTGATATAGTATCCTTTCTCTCTCAATTACCCTTGGTTTATGGGACTGCCAATTGTTGCAATTATCGGTCGCCCCAATGTGGGCAAATCCACCCTGGTTAATCGACTCGCCGGGGAACAAACGGCGATTGTCCACGATGAACCGGGTGTAACGCGCGATCGCACTTATATGCCTGCCTACTGGGGCGATCGCGAGTTTTTAGTGGTAGACACAGGTGGTTTAGTATTTAACGATGACACGGAATTTCTGCCCCTGATTCGTCAACAGGCTCTAGCAGCCCTGACAGAAGCTAGTGCCGCTATCTTCGTTGTTAATGGTCAAACTGGCCCTAACTCGGCAGATGAAGAAATAGCCGAATGGTTACGCCAACAACCAGTTCCCGTGTTACTGGCAGTGAATAAATGTGAATCCCCAGAACAGGGACTAATTCAAGCTGCCGAATTTTGGGAACTAGGGTTAGGAGAACCATACCCTATATCTGCGATTCATGGCAACGGTACAGGGGAGTTATTAGACGAACTCATTACACATATCCCAGCCGTCACGGAAGTACCAGAAAGCAATGAAATCAAAATTGCGATCGTCGGACGGCCAAATGTTGGTAAATCCAGCCTATTGAATGCCTTTGTGGGTGAAGAAAGAGTAATTGTCAGCCCAATTTCTGGCACAACCCGCGATGCAATTGATACTTTTCTGGAACGGGATGGGCAAGCTTACCGCCTCATTGACACCGCCGGCATTCGCAAAAAGAAAAATGTGGAATATGGCCCCGAATTCTTTAGCATTAATCGAGCTTTCAAAGCAATTCGGCGCGCCGATGTGGTTTTACTAGTTTTAGATGCTTTGGATGGTGTCACCGAGCAAGATCAAAAATTAGCAGGACGAATTATTGAAGAAGGACGAGCTTGTATTATCGTCGTCAATAAGTGGGATGCAGTCGAAAAAGACTCCTATACTATCTACGATTACGAAAAAAATCTGGAAGCCAGACTACATTTTACGGAATGGGCAGATACCATCTTTGTCAGCGCCTTAACGGGACAACGGGTAGAAAAGATTTTAGAGTTAGTCAATCAAGCGGCGGTGGAACACAAACGCCGTGTCAGTACATCAGTAATTAACGAAGTCTTAGAAGATGCGGTGAAATGGCATTCTCCCCCAACTTCACGGGGTGGCAAACAAGGCAGAATTTATTACGGTACACAAGTCACCACCCAACCGCCAACCATTGCCCTATTTGTCAACGAAGCTAAACGCTTTAACGACAACTATCGCCGTTACATTGAAAGACAATTCCGCCAACAGCTAGGTTTTAAAGGGACTCCTATTCGTCTGTTGTGGCGCAGCAAAAAAGTTCGGGATATGGAAATTGGTAGTGCCAACCGAGCAACTCGTGTTTAATATAGGCTAGTAGTCAGTAGTCAGTAGTTAGTGAGCTATAACTATTGACTGTTGACTGTTGACTATTGACTAAACATGGATTTATTGCGATCGCTACCTCTGGGGCTTTATCTAGAACAACCGCAAACTTGGCTACACAAACTCGATCCCCGCGTCAAATTTATTTGGCTGATGAGTTTTCTGACAAGCTACAGTTTTGCTAATAATCAATGGCGTGTATTACTGGTAGCACTATTAATTATTTTTACTTTAATTGCGAGAATTCCCCGAAGAGTGTGGCAGCAACAGATGGGCTGGTTATTAACACTAGGATTTCTCGTGTTTGCGATCGCAGCTATCAGCCCCGATGGCTTGGGTGTAAATTATCAGCCGCGCCTACCTGTTAACTCCCAAGTTCTCCAGCCAGGCGATACTAATAATTCCCCAGCCGTTCCAGAAGCTGTAAAAAGTAGTAAAAACTATAGCTATGTTCTATTTCACCAAGGCCCTGTGAAAGTAACTCGCCGTTCTCTAGATTTAGCAACGCGCTTGAGTACGATTTTATTTACTGTCATCTACAGCACCAACTTATATTTACTCACAACAGCACCGGAAGAAATCACGGCTGGTATAGAAAGTTTAATGCAACCTCTGCGGCGATTTAAAATACCCGTCACCGAAATTACTTTGACTTTAACTTTATCCCTACGCTTTATTCCCCTAGTTTTAGAAGAAGTACAGAATTTAGTGCGTTCTGTAATGACAAGGGCAATCAATTGGAAAAAATTAGGTTTAAAAGGTGCTTTTAAAGTCTGGATGATTGTAGCAGAGAGATTATTAGAAAATTTACTTTTACGCGCCGAACAAATGGCGAGTGCCATGATGGTACGTGGTTTTACCAGCCCTAACGAACACCGAGTTCCTTGGCATGATCTGCGTTTAAAATCATGGGATTGGCTAGCGATCGCTACTTTAACCTTATTTTGGGGAGTCCGACTAGCTCTAGGAAATCAAGTTTGAACTTAACGGCGAGAGTTTTGTACTAAAAATTTTGAATTTTGTAGGCGCAAGCCTTCTCTACGAGACGCTACGCGTTGGCGTTAGCCTCTCGTAGAGATGTCGTAGACTATTTTGAATTTTGAATTCCCCAAAGGGGTTGACTTTTTATGTGGTATTGGCGATCGCTTCCCTTAGAAAATCGTACTGGTTCAGAAATTTTCTCTGCTCTATTTCACCCCAAAACTACACCCGGAATCGCTACCCTTTTAGAAAGTCCCTACCCCACACCAACCAACCAACCCCAACTCAGCCGCTATTCCATCTGTGCAGGCGCACCCAGGATAGTCAATGGAGTCCCCCAGATGTGGACACCAAAACTGGGGGGAGTTTTGCCTTTTTTAGATAACTTATTGCAAAGTAGGGGACAAAGTAGCAATTCTCCCCCATCTCCCCCCACTCCCCCATCTCCCCCATCTCCCCCATCTCCCCCACCTCCCCACCTCCCCTTTACCGGCGGTTGGCTAGGCTGGCTAGGCTATGATGTCGCCTGGGAAATTGAACAGCTACCCCAGAAAAAAATTGATCCCTTGCCGTTTCCTGTAGCTTTTTGGTATGAACCAGATGCTTTTGCCGTGTTGGATCATAAAAAACAAATTCTGTGGTTAGCTGCCAGCGATATCTCTGATTTGGATGAGTTAGAACTGCGGTTAGCAAACAGAGATACAGAAAATTCACCCCAGTACATAACCCCAGCCGCCTATCATCCTGTTACACCGGAATTTTTTACCTCTCAGGCAGATTACGAAACAGCCGTTAACAGCGCCAAAAAATATATTCAGGCAGGAGACATCTTTCAAGCAAACCTATCTTTGCGCTTTGCGGCTACAACCTCAGCTGATGGCTGGGCAATTTACCAAGCTTTACATAAAATCAATCCTTCCCCCTTCGCTAGCTATTGGCAAACCCCTTGGGGAGAAGTTATTAGCTGTTCACCAGAACGGTTAGTCATGCTGCAAAATAGACAAGCCGAAACTAGGCCCATCGCCGGCACGCGATCGCGTGGCATAACTCCAGAACAAGATCAGCAACTAGCTCAAGAACTCCTCAGCAACACCAAAGAACGAGCCGAACACATCATGCTAGTAGATTTGGAACGTAATGATTTAGGGCGAGTTTGTGAATGGGGTTCGGTTATAGTTGATGAATTATTGACCATAGAGAGATATAGTCATGTAATGCACCTAGTGAGCAACGTTAAAGGAAACTTGAGAAGCGATCGCACCCCCATTGACTTAATTCGTGCCTTATTCCCCGGTGGTACGATTACAGGCTGTCCTAAAGTCCGGTGTATGGAAATTATCGAAGAACTAGAACCCATGCGCCGCAGTTTATTCTATGGCTCCTGTGGCTATTTAGATTGGCGAGGCAATCTAGACTTAAATATCTTCATCCGCACCCTACTACTAACCACCCACTCAGAACTCAAAACCGTCTGGGGACAAGTAGGCGCTGGCATAGTCGCCGACAGCGATCCGGAAAAAGAATGGTACGAATCCCTGCACAAAGCCCAAGCGCAGCTAGCCGCATTGAAAATAGTCAAGTAGGAGATGAGGAAGCAGGGGAGTAGGGGAGTAGAGGAGCAGGGGAGAATAACTATTGCCTATTGCCTATTGCCTATTGCCTAATAACTATTTTCCCAAACTGTAACAATACAGACTGTTATCACCAACAGTTATTAGGAAAATTCCCCTGTTGGCTATTTTGCTCTATCAAGCGATAATTATGGCAGCATAGAGAGAAGTTAGAGTAAACAGCAGTATGAGAGTCCGCTTCTGCCCTAAGCAACTTCACAGGGCGCATCCCATGATCATTAGTGACAAATTCCCAAAAGCGGGTGATGACTTTTCTGTGCCGCCTACTCAGTCACTAGGCGATCGCTTTGCTAGTATGATCGCCTAACTACTCGATAATTAGGTTAAGAAAAAATTAGGTTCTTGCCATTGTTGAGCCTCTCTGCTTCGCTACTGCTAGCTTCATCTACCCCATGCGAACTAAAATCAGGTCTTTATTAGCCACATTAAAGGGTAAAATCTGCTGATTCTCAAATGAATTTGCACAAATATTCCGGCGAAAGAGAGACATTATCGTCCTGAATGTTTGTATTTGACTGCAAATAAATATATTATTCTCCTAACTTGATGAATTGATGAATCCAGAAATCGTAGAAACCTACATAAATCACCCAACTTGGGGCTTGCTATATCGGATCTGCATGGTTGATGAAGCCCAGGATTTGTTCACTACACTTTATGCTCAACGCTTGTTTTTTTTAGTAGTGAACGACATTAAAGGCGTTAAGTTCCAGCCCATAGGACGTACTGAAGCGAGAATGTTGTTGGAAAATCGCTTGCGGACTTTGCGTCGCAATGGTCAGTTACAGGAGTACGATCAGCTTCAGAGTGTTTTCCAACGCACCTTCCAATGATTAGTTCGATTAGCGAACGTATTACTACAATTCGTGCATCAATTCCTCCTTCAGTACGGTTAATTGCTGTAACTAAGCAAGTACCGTCTGAAGTTATTCGCGCTGCTTATGCAGCCGGTATCCGTGACTTTGGCGAAAATCGTATCCAAGAAGCTGCTACTAAACAAGCCGAGTTACACGACTTATCGGATATTACTTGGCACTTTATTGGCCATTTGCAAAGTAACAAAGCAAAAAAAGCTTTGGAACTATTTGACTGGATTCACTCCCTAGATAACTTGAAATTGGCACAGCGTCTAGATGAATTGGCGCAACAGCTAGGAGTTAGCCCCCAAGTTTGCCTGCAAGTGAAAATTCTTCCAGATCCCAGTAAGTCAGGTTGGAGTGTACCAGAACTACTAACCGACTTACCTGCACTCAATGAGTGTAAAAATTTACAAATTCAGGGTTTAATGACAATTCCGCCACTCGGCTTAAAAGATGCGGAAATATCTCATGTATTTAATAGCACTCAAGAATTAGCGAAAGAAATAGCTGCTAAAAATTGGACTCGCATCAAAATGCGAGAGTTGTCTATGGGGATGTCAGGGGACTACCAATTGGCAGTAGAAGCTGGGGCAACGATGGTAAGATTAGGGACTATTTTGTTTGGCAACCGCAGTTAAGGGAATAGGCAATAGGCACCATAAAGAAGCAGGGGATCAGATCAGAATTTACCCCAATACCCAATGCCCCACTCAGGCATACTGGTGCAATAACATACAAAAAATTTGGTATTAAGAAAAGTAAAAACTTAGAAATGAGCGGTAAAATTAACTTCCGTTCGGATATCTGTTGAGATATAATCTTGACTCAATTATTGTATCTAGGTTAATGTACAGGCGTTCCCAGTAGAGCCAGTTCATTGCCAATAACAGTAGTAGATGCTACAAATAGCGATAAAATTAATTGGCCAGTTTGCCCTTTGTAGCGTTCCCATTGGCTACATCAACCAAGTACCGAATATATAAAGGCAATTTGCAGAAGGAGTGCAGCTAAATGAACAACATATTTTCTAAACTGCGAGACTTTGTAGGTCTCAACGAGCAAGTAGAGTATGAATACTACGAAGAAGAGGCAGATACAGATAACTACCAAAACCTGTATCAACAAGAAAATCCCCAACCAGCCCCGGCAGAAGCTGCTCCAGCCAATCGACGTTGGCGTGAACCCATGAGTACAATTGGTGATGAAGTAGCAACAGGAACAAAATCCACGATGGGGAATGTGATTGGTATGCCAGGAGCAATTAACGGGATTTCGGAAGTATTAGTGCTTGAACCTCGTACATTTGAAGAAATGCCCCAGGCAATTCAAGCATTACGTGAGCGTAAGTCTGTAGTGTTGAACTTGACAATCATGGACCCTGATCAAGCTCAACGGGCAGTTGATTTTGTTGCAGGTGGAACTTACGCCCTCGATGGACATCAAGAGCGCATCGGAGAAAGTATCTTTTTGTTTACGCCTAGTTGCGTGCAAGTTAGCACCCAAGGTGGAGTTATTCATGAAGTACCCCAACCCCCAGCACGTCCATCTCGCCCTGCCAGTCCTACTCCCAATTGGGGCAGTGAACCTAACCGGATGGCACAATAGAATTAAATTAGTCAATAGTCCATAGTCAAGAGTCCAAAGATCAAAATCTCGACTATTGACTATTGACTATTGAGCAATGACTATATAATTCATGACTAAAAAATTTGGTTTAATTGGTGGTGGGGTAATGGGAGAATCGCTGTTATCCCGCCTTATTGTGCGTGGAATTTATCACCCATCAGAAGTTATAGTCAGCGAACCCCAAATAACACGCCAAGCTTTTTTACAGGAAAAATATGATGTGACTGTCACCACAGATAACAGTCTGGTGTTTAGTCAAGCCCAAGAAGTTTTGTTTTTGGCAGTGAAACCACAGGTATTTACTGCGATCGCCCAAGAATTAGCAGATACTGTATTAAGACAACACTCACCCCTAGTCATTTCCATTTTGGCGGGAGTGTCTTTGAGTCAGCTAGAAGCAGCATTTCCTCAATTACCAGTCATTCGAGCCATGCCTAACACCCCCGCCACCGTCGGGGCAGGGATGACAGCTATGTGCCTTGGTGCATATACCAACCCTAAGCACCAACAGCTAGCACAGCAAATATTTTCAGCCGTAGGGCAAGTTGTAGAAGTTGCTGAATCCTTGATGGATGCAGTTACCGGTTTATCTGGCAGTGGCCCGGCTTACGTAGCAGTGTTAGTAGAAGCCCTCGCCGATGGAGGAGTTGCCGCCGGATTACCTAGAGCCATAGCCAATCAACTGGCATTACAAACCGTGTTGGGGACAACCCAATTATTGCAAGAGAGCAAAATGCACCCAGCCGAACTAAAAGACCGCGTTACCAGCCCTGGCGGCACTACAATAGCAGGTCTAGCCAAATTAGAACAGGCTGGATTTCGCTCCGCCTTAATTGAAGCAGTCAAAGCAGCTGCATTGCGATCGCAAGAGTTGGGGAAGTGAGGAGTTGGGAGTGGTGTAAGAGTTATCAAAACCCTTTTCTTTCCTATTCCCTATTCCTGATTCCCTATTCCCACTAACGAAGTTGACAAAAGACTCGTTAATATAGTAAACAGTCCGGTTGCAAATAGTGATTGAGTGAATTATCCCGCGCCATCAAAAGAACTAGACTTAGGGTCGATATTTCCCTTTGATCTGGATCAATTTCAAAAAGATGCGATCGCGTCCCTGAACGCGGGGCGCTCTGTTGTCGTATGTGCGCCCACAGGTTCGGGCAAAACTTTAGTTGGTGAATACGCCATTTATCGCGCCCTCGCACGAGGGAAACGGGTGTTTTACACCACTCCCCTAAAGGCACTGTCCAATCAAAAATTACGTGACTTCCGCGAAAAATTTGGGTTTGATTTGGTGGGCTTGTTAACGGGGGATGCCTCCATTAACAGAGATGCACCAATTTTGGTGATGACCACAGAGATTTTTCGCAATATGCTCTATGGTACACCCATAGGACAAGTTGGTATCTCCTTGGTAGATGTGGAAGCAGTAGTGTTGGATGAATGCCACTACATGAACGATCGCCAACGGGGTACAGTTTGGGAAGAATCGATTATCTATTGTCCCCGTGAAGTACAACTGGTAGCCCTATCAGCCACCGTTGCCAATAGTGACCAACTTACCGACTGGTTAAATCGGGTTCACGGCCCTACCGATCTGATTTACTCTGATTTTCGCCCTGTACCCTTGGAATTTCACTACTGTAATCCCAAGGGATTGTTTCCCCTACTAAACGACAGCAAAACCAAAATTAGTCCCCGTCTGGCTAATAGAGGTAAAAGAAAACAAGGGGATAGAGGTAGAAATGGCAGACCAGAAGCTCCCAGCCTCATCTATACATTGAACCACCTCCAGCAACGGGATATGCTGCCGGCGATTTACTTTATCTTCAGCCGCCGGGGATGTGATAAAGCTGTGGCAGAGGTGGGTGACTTATGGCTGGTAGATAATGATGAGTCTCAGGTACTGCGGCGACAAATCGATGACTTTTTAAGCCGCAACCCCGAAGCAGGACGTTCAGGACAAATTGCCCCTCTGTATCGGGGAATTGCTGCCCACCACGCCGGAATTTTACCTGCTTGGAAACTCTTAGTAGAAGAATTATTCCAACAAGGCTTAATTAAAGTCGTCTTTGCTACGGAAACCTTAGCAGCCGGGATTAATATGCCTGCCCGGACAACAGTAATTTCCACCCTGTCCAAACGTACCGACACCGGACACCGCCTGTTGAACGCTTCCGAATTTCTGCAAATGGCGGGTAGGGCAGGCCGGCGGGGGATGGATAAACAAGGTCATGTAGTCACGGTGCAAACTCCCTTTGAAGGAGCTAAAGAAGCGGCATATTTAGCCACATCCAAGCCAGATCCCCTAGTTAGTCAGTTTACCCCTAGCTACGGCATGGTGTTGAACTTACTCCAAACCCACACCTTAGAGGAAACGAGGGAACTGATAGAACGCAGTTTTGGGCAGTACATGGCGACATTACACTTAAGACCAGACTATGAGTTAATTGACGAACTCAAAGCCCAATTAGCCGAAATAGACGAGCAAATCGCCTCCGTTAGTGAACATGAACTGGCTATTTATGAAAAATTGCGGCAACGCCTGAAAGCAGAACGCCAGTTATTGAAAACGCTACAAGAACAAGCCCAGGAAGCTAGACAAGAACAAATTAAAATGCTCCTGGACTTTGCTGTTTGTGGCACACTTTTAAGTCTCAAGGGCAAAAATATTGCAGTATCTGTACCGATAACCGCCGTTTTAGTCGGTCAGTCGCCTACAGCTGGTCAATCTAGCTATTTGGTGTGTTTAGGTCAAGATAATCGCTGGTATGTGGCTGCTACAGAAGATGTCGTAGATTTATATGCCGAATTACCGCGCGTAGAAGTACCACAGGATATTCTACCGCCCCAAGAGTTGATTTTTAAACCTGGGCAATCGTGCCGGGGGAATGCCATCACAGATGCGATCGCGCAAAATATCCCTGAACCTGATGAATCTTTACATCTACCCCCAGAAGTAGCAGAACAATTGCATCGTGTGACGGCTGTACAAGCCCAACTTGAAGCCAATCCCCTGTATCAATCAGGTAATGTGGCCAAGATTTTCAAGCGCCGGGAACGCTACGCCGAAATTCAAGAAGAACTACAAGAGTTAGAAGCACAAGTAGAGCAACAATCGCAAAGACATTGGGAAGAATTTCTCAACCTAATTACGATTTTGCAACAATTTGATTGCTTAGATAACTTAGTACCAACACAACTAGGACAAGTCGCTGCCGCCATTCGGGGAGAGAACGAACTCTGGTTAGGTTTAGCTTTAGCTAGTGGTGAGTTGAACAACTTAGATCCCCAGCATTTAGCCGCCGTTATTGCCGCTTTAGTCACAGAAACCCCCCGTCCAGATAGTAGAGTTAACTTTAACCTTTCCCCAGAGATAGACGAAGCTTGGTCAAGGTTACAAAAAATCCGTCGGGCTGTGTTAAAGGTGCAGTATCGTCATGGCGTAGCTCTGCCCGTAGGTTTGGAGAATCGCTACATTGGCTTAATCGCCATTGTCGAACAGTGGGCTTTAGGAACAGAGTGGGTAGAACTGTGCGAAAACACCACCTTAGATGAAGGTGATGTAGTACGGATTTTACGCCGGACATTGGATTTATTATCACAAATACCCCATGTCCCCAATTTACCAGATGCCTTACAGCGTAACGCTTACCGTGCCATGCAACTTATTGATCGATTCCCTGTCAATGAGGTGGTGGAGTAATCAATTAGAATACCGAGTTGCAGTCAAAGATAGTAACTTGGGCTGGGAGTGGGGAGTAGGGAGTAGGGAGTAAGAAGATTATATTTGAGCGCAACTTCAAAATACCCTACGGATAGGCTTACACCTCCGCAGGCAAAGCTGCGCTTACAAAATTCAAAATCAAAACAGTAATCGAGCCGTAGACTAGGGAATTATAAATTTTACAAATAATTGAAAAATTCTCCTGGCACTAATCTGAGTTCACCAGATTGGAAGCGGGCAATATCTATCCACAATGCTGTATGCTGATGATGCTCAGATTCAGAAAATATTAGACTTTCTAATTGATAAAATTCAGAATCGGCAAAATCACATTGATAAAGTTGAATAATTTCATGTCCTTTGCGAGCGTTATATATAAATATATTTTCTATACAGCCTAAATAGCGAATATTAGTTAACTCTGCCTGAATCTCTTCTTGAAATTCTCGTTTTAAAGCTACTAAGCTAGTTTCACCAAAATCAACACCACCACCCAAAGCACGATAAAATGTTGATTGTTTTACAGGGTCATAGCCTTCAGAAACAAAAATTCTGTTTTCATCCCGAATGAGTCCCAAGGCTATTACCCTAATTTCATTGTATTTACTCATTTTTGTGATTAATTATCGTAAATAGAGTAAGCACGACTTTCACTATCTGCGACAGGCCAATCTTCATTTTCGCCGCCAATATACAAGCCTTCAATAGTGACGTATTCTTCACTAAGTTGAGTGAGGGCATTAATTAAAATATCTAAAGCGATCGCATCACTGGTTCCCAAATCAAACCAACAACGCGCCCACTGTCCTTCATACTCAAATTCTCCCATGTTGTGCATTAATGCCACTAGGCTTTTGTCGTAACCTTGGGAATCGTAATCCATATAGCTGATATCTAATCCGGTTTCTTGAACTTGGAGATTTTCAGCATTAAAAGCACCTAATTTTCCCAAGTAAAACCAGGAATTAAACACCTCTTCTATATACTGTTTCTCGCGTTCAGAAGGAACTGTACTGAATTTCAGCCAAATCCAAACATCAAAAGGGTTAAATTCACGAAATTGAATGTACATCTTGGTTATTAGGGAGTGGGGAGTAGGGAGTAGGGAGTAGGGAGTGGAGAGTGGGGAGTGGGGGAAAAGGCATTTCTTTAACTGCTCAATGCCCAATTCCCTATGCCTTTGTCTTGATCACCCACCTAAATTATTTAAACTATTTACTGCACTATTGCGTTCGCGTTCAATTTGTTTTACCAAATCTCTGGGGAGTTGGGATTTTTTGGTTAAGGCTGTGTCAAAATTAGCGATCGCTTCTTGAATTAGTTGCTGGCTTTTGTCTTTTGTACCCTGTTCTTTGAGAATTTGGGCTTTTAGATAATACAACTCTGGGTTGTCTGCTGCAACTTTTATGGCACGGTTAGCGTAATCTAAGGCTTGAGAATATTGTTTTAAGTCACGATAGGCGATCGCAATTCCTCGATGTGCTAAATACTCAGGTGCTGCATTGTTTTCTAGACGTTCAATTGCTTCATCTGGATTAGCAAAGGGTAGGCTAACCGCCAGCATCAAATCCATGTAACCTTTGAGCAAGTTCAATTCTGGGTCTTTAGGGGAAATTCCTTCAGCTTTATCTAGATGCTGATAGACTTGTCTTAGCCGACTTAAAGCTTTGGGTGCGCCTTTGATTGTACCTTCACGGGTGAGAATGAATGCACCTTCTAAAAAATGTCCGACAGCAGCATAGATATTACCGCGTAATTCGTCAGTAGCAATCAATTTTTGCCCAGTTGCTAGGGTTTTTTGGCTGTACTTGTCTAGTCCTGCCAAATCTCCATTAATGTATGCTAAAGATGCCTTCATCGCATAAGCTAGAGGTTCATCGGATTCGGTAGATACTGCTTGTTTGAGATAACGCTCTGCGGCTGGATAATCACCTTTGTAAAAGACGGCTTTAAAAGCGGCTTCCGTATTGTCGCCAATTTTACGAGGCTCATTAGTGCGAAAGGGATCACCAGCTAAACTTGGATTTATCGACAAATTGAGAGCGATGGCTATCGCTACTCCAAAAGTCGTCTGCGCGAGCTTAGTTAATTGAGAAAATCTCAGCATTTGAGGAGAAAAAAACTTTTTAGTCATTACCAGCCTCAGAAATATTGCGGTTAAAATTGTTTTATATGTTACTTAAAACCAGTAAATATGTAACTAAAAATTGCATCTTGTGCGGCTAAAATACTCTCTTCAACTAGACTTGAGTAATTTTTACAAGTTCCTATATTTGTTGTAGCTATTACTAATGGACAAATTGGTCAAAATAGTAAAACAAGCGGATGTTAACTGCTAAACGTTGGATTTATCTATAGGTTTACGCCTATTGCCCAATCCCCAATCACCGCCAAATTTTCGGTAATTTTAACAAATGCTCTATCTCAGAAATCTAACTTATCATCCCACAGCTTGCCCTACAGCAATTCTCAAATCCATCAACTTGGAATTACCACCCCAACAGCTAGGGTTGATAATTGGCCCTAGTGGTTCTGGTAAAAGTACCTTACTAGAGATTTTGTCTGGACTGGCTGAACCCACATCAGGAGCAGTTTTTTGGCGAGAACAAGAACTCATCTCTGAACAGCTACAACAATTAGCTGGTTTAGTATTTCAGTTTCCCGAACGGCACTTTTGCGGTGGTACGATTTTAGAAGAATTACGTTTAGGGCATCCCGAACTAGGAACTGAGCGGGTTAGACAAGCACTAGGGGAAGTAGGATTAGAGCATTTATCCCTCTCTGCTGCACCTCATGCTTTAAGTGGAGGACAGCAACGCCGTTTAGCCCTAGCAGTTCAACTGATTCGCCAACCCAATCTATTATTATTAGATGAACCGACAGCAGGTTTAGATTGGTCAATGCGTCAGCAATTAGTGAGTTTATTAGCGAAACTCAAACAAGACTGGACATTGTTAGTAGTCACACATGATGCGGGTGATATGCTGGCGATCGCAGACCGTTGTTGGACACTGAATCATGGTCAACTACAATCAGTAGAGCCTGCTGTGCTAGAGGCTAAAGTGAAAAAACCTCAAGCCGCAGTATGAATATTTGATCAATTTCTCGTATTTTTTTCCTAGCGATCGCTCTTAAACTATCAATCATAAAACTGCTTCTCAGTCCCCAACCCCCCCACTCTGAAACGAAAATTTTGAGCAATACTTGTACAAGAAGGGATATTTACACAAAATTCAAAAATGGCAATTCAACTGAGTGACAAGCCCTTGCTAGAGTGGGCTGGCGATACGTTAGCGATCGCATTATTTGAAGAAGCAGTAGAGTTAACCGGTGAACTGGCAACTTTAGATGAGCAGTTTGCTGGCATTTTAAAAGACATCATTGCAGAAGAAGAATTTACAGGCAAAGCCAACAGCACCATTTTTACTCGTGTGACTGGTGCTAGCCCCATCAAAAAAATCATTTTGGTGGGTTTAGGAAAAGCTGATCACCTCAAACCAGACACCCTTAGACGTGCGGCTGCGGCTGTAGGCAAAGTCGCCAAAAAACAAAAAACCAAAGTTTTAGGCTTTAGTTTTCCTTTGTGGAACAATGATCCAGCCGCCACTGTACAAGCACTAGCAGAAGGTGTACAACTAGCCCTATACCAAGACATTCGCTTTAAATCCGATCCAGAAGATAAAGGCTCACAAGTCGAAACTATCGAATTTCTTGGCTTTGCGGGACAAGAAGCCGCAATCACCAAAGCTAACCAAATCGTTTCCGGGGTAATCTTGGCTCGGCAATTAGTAGCAGCACCAGCCAACTCTGTGACACCGATTACGATGGCAGAAACCGCCCAACAAATTGCCCAAGATCATGGTTTGCAGATTGAAATTCTGGAACAAGCAGACTGTGAAAAATTAGGCATGGGTGCTTTTTTAGGAGTTGCTCAAGCTTCTGATTTGCCACCAAAATTTATTCACCTCACCTACAAACCAGAAGGTACACCCAAACGCAAACTAGGGATTGTCGGTAAAGGCTTAACCTTTGATTCTGGTGGACTCAACATCAAAGGCGCGGGTAGCGGTATCGAAACCATGAAAATCGATATGGGTGGGGCAGCCGCTACTTTAGGCGCAGCCAAAGCGCTCGCCCAACTCAAGCCAGATGTGGAAGTTCACTTTATCTCGGCTGTGACGGAAAACATGATTAGCGGACACGCCATGCACCCAGGTGATATCCTCACAGCATCCAACGGCAAAACCATTGAAGTGAATAATACCGATGCTGAAGGGCGTTTGACTCTAGCAGATGCCTTAGTTTTTGCCGACAAATTAGGATTAGATGCGATCGTTGATTTAGCTACCCTCACAGGCGCGTGTGTGATTGCCTTGGGTGACGACATAGCCGGATTATACTCTCCTGACGATGCTTTAGTAGCACAACTAGAACAAGCTTCAGAAAGCTCAGGTGAAAAAATTTGGCGGATGCCAATGGAAGACAGATATTTTGAAGGCTTAAAATCTAGCATTGCCGACATGAAAAACACCGGACCCCGTCCTGGTGGATCAATTACCGCCGCTTTATTCCTCAAACAGTTTGTCAAAGACACTGCGTGGGCGCACCTAGATATTGCTGGGCCAGTTTGGGCAGACAAAGACAGTGGCTATAACGGCACTGGTGCCACCGGCTTTGGTGTGAGAATGCTGGTTAATTGGGTATTGGGTACTGGGGACTAGGTATTGGGGACTGGGGACTGGGTGCTGGGTAAGAAGCAGGGGAGATGAGGGAGATGAGGAAGATGAGGAAGATGAGGGAGATGAGGGGGATGAGGGGGATGAGGGGGAAAATTCGCACTTCTTGCACCCTGCACCCTTGCCCCAATTCCTCGTATCCCAATGCTCTATGCCCCATTCCCCATTCCCCATTCCCCATTCCCAAATAATTCGTGCTATCGTTGGCTTACTGTCATCATCTGTTGCAAAAATCACAACAGTAATTCGGCAGCCAGAAAGTTAAGGTTTTTCAGTAAAGCCATCTGGTAAAATTTGTAAGGTTTCTAAGAAGCTCTAAGCAATGGGATCGACTGGCGTGCGGATAGCAATTGACGCAATGGGAGGGGATAACGCTCCCGGTGAAATCGTTACTGGCGCGGTACGAGCCAGTGAAGAATTAGGTGTGAAAGTTTTATTGGTGGGTGATCCCCAACAAATTAAAGCTGCCTTGCCCCCAAAAACTAATGTGGAAGGGGTAGAGATTGTAGCGGCTGAGGATGCGATCGCTATGGATGAAGAGCCTTTAAATGCGGTCAGACGCAAACGCAAGGCTTCTATCAATGTGGCGATGGATTTGGTAAAGCAGCAACAGGCAGACGCAGTATTCTCTGCTGGTCATTCGGGGGCAGCAATGGCATCAGCCTTACTCCGTTTGGGACGATTGCCAGGGGTTGACCGTCCAGCTATTGGTACAGTTTTTCCCACAATTAAGGCAGGTAAGCCAGTTTTAATACTGGATGTGGGCGCAAACGTAGATTGTCGTCCCAAGTTTTTAGAACAATTTGCTGTGATTGGTTCAATTTATAGCCAATATGTTCTCGGTACTGATGAACCCAAAGTAGGTTTATTGAATATTGGCGAGGAAGACACCAAAGGCAATGAACTAGCCTTGCGGACTCATGAGCTATTGCGGGAAAATCCTTACATTAGCTTTATTGGTAATGCGGAAGGGCGAGATGTACTTTCCGGTGAATTTGATGTTATAGTCTGTGATGGTTTTGTCGGCAATATTTTACTCAAATTTGCTGAAGCCATCGGTGGAGTGATCTTACAAATCTTACGGGAAGAATTACCCCAAGGATTGCACGGTCAAATTGGTACAGCTCTTTTAAAACCCAACCTCAAACGCATTAAACAGCGTATGGATCACGCCGAACATGGCGGTGCATTACTTTTAGGGGTGTCAGGAGTTTGTTTAATCGGTCATGGTAGTTCTCAAGCTCCTTCAGTTTTCAACGCCATTCGCATGGCTAAAGAAGCTGTAGATAATCAGGTAATGCAACAACTGCGATCCCAATATGAGATGCTACAGAGTGAGAGTAGTTAGCAATCAGCCACAAGACTAGCAATTAATAGCTAGTGAAAGTCATTGGTTAGCAGTTGAAGACTAATGACTAATGACTGATGACTAATGACTAAAAGCTGATAGCTGGGGAGACAAGGAGTGCAAAATTTAGGTATAGCAATTACAGGAAGTGGTTCGGCAGTACCAGCAACTTCCCTTCACAATCAACAATTGACCCAACTGGTGGAAACATCAGATGAGTGGATTACTACCAGAACCGGAATTCGTCAGCGTCGTTTAGCAGATCCCACTGATTCCTTGAGTGGGCTAGCTACTGCGGCTGGGCTAAAAGCGATCGCCTCGGCTGGGATTACACCAGCTGATTTGGATCTGATTCTACTAGCCACTTCCACCCCAGATGATCTGTTTGGTAGTGCGTGTAAAATTCAAGCTCAGTTAGGCGCTACCAAAGCAGTTGCTTTTGACCTCACTGCTGCTTGTTCTGGGTTTGTGTTTGGGCTAGTCACAGCCGCCCAATACATTAGAACTGGAGTATATCGCCATATACTGTTAATTGGGGCAGATATCCTCTCCCGTTGGGTAGATTGGCAAGACAGACGCACTTGCGTTTTGTTTGGGGATGGTGCAGGAGCAGTTGTATTGCAAGCCAATGATAGCGATCGCTTGTTAGGATTTGCCCTCAAAAGTGACGGTACGCAAAACCACTACCTCAATCTAGCCTACCAAGATACTCCCCAAGAAATCATCCCAGGCGTAAATGTGGCTCAAGGTACTTATCAACCCATCACCATGAATGGTAAAGAAGTTTACCGCTTTGCCGCCCAAAAAGTGCCAGAAATCATCGATAAAGCATTATTTGCCGCTAACCTCACCGTTGACCAAATCGACTGGCTGCTACTACATCAAGCCAATCAGCGCATTCTTGATGCTGTTGCCCAACGCCTCAGTGTTCCCGAACACAAGGTCATCAGTAATCTTGCTAACTACGGCAATACCTCCGCCGCCTCCATCCCCCTAGCTTTAGATGAAGCCGTGCGCCAAGGCAAAATCAAACCCAACGACATCGTTGCTACATCCGGCTTTGGAGCCGGGCTCACCTGGGGCGCAGCAATTTTCCAATGGGGACGGTAGTGATTGGGGATTGGGTATCGGGGATTAGGGATTGGGAAAAGTCTCACCCAGTCCCCAGTCACGCCAGTCCGCACCCCTTCGGGGAAGCAAGCTACAAGTCGGGAAACCCGCCCACGCGGCTGGCTCCCCAGTCTCCAGTCCCCAGTCCCCAGTCCCTTTTCCAATGACTATTGACCATTGACCAATGACTAAAACCGCATGGGTGTTTCCCGGACAAGGTTCTCAAGCCCTAGGCATGGGAACAGACTTATTAGATATACCAGGTGTGAAAGACAAGTTTGCCCAAGCTGAGGCAATCCTCGGCTGGTCGGTGACAGATATCTGCCAAAATGAAGAAGAAAAATTATCTCAGACATTTTACACCCAGCCCTGTCTGTACGTGGTTGAGAGTATCCTAGCCGACCTAGTTCGGGAAAAAGGACACCAGCCAGATTTAGTTGCCGGTCACAGTTTAGGAGAATATATTGCCCTGTATGTTGCAGATGTATTTGAGTGGTCAGTTGGATTACAGCTAGTCAAGCGACGTGCTGAACTTATGGATAGTGCAGCCGGGGGAATGATGGCAGCTTTGATGAACTTTGACCGTGAACAGTTGGAAAAAGTGATTGCTGAAACTGCTGATGTAGTTTTAGCCAATGACAACAGTCCAGCACAGGTAGTCATCTCCGGTACACCAGAGGCAGTACAAACAGTCATGTCTCAAGTGAAAGCTAAACGTGCTATTCCCCTGAAAGTTTCCGGCGCATTTCATTCACATTTAATGGCATCTGCCGCAACAGAGTTTCAAGCAATTCTCGACTCTGTAGACTTTCAACCTGCTACAGTCCCAGTATTATCTAATGTTGAACCAGTCCCCGCCGTTGATGCCGAAATTTTAAAGCAACGCCTCAGTCAACAGATGACTGGTTCAGTACGCTGGCGAGAAATTGCCCTACAACTACCAGTCAACAGCATTGAGAAAGTAGTAGAAATTGGCCCCGGTAACGTCCTCACTGGTTTGATTAAACGTACCACTCCTGATTTAATTTTAGAAAACGTCCGTAATGTTGCGGAATTACCAAATTAGGGAGTAGGGAATAGGGACTAGGGAGTAGGGCGATTTAAGATTAATTACTCATCCCTCCCCATTCACCACTCCCCATTCACCACTCCCCACTCCCCCAGTTATTATGTCTCGAAGCCGCGAACCTTTGATTAGTCTGGCACTCTACCACGCTTTTAAGTGGTCAATTGTTAGTCCGATGCTTCACGCTTACTTTCGGGGACGGATTTATGGTGTGGAAAATGTCCCCCAATCTGGCCCGTTGGTAGTTGTGAGTAATCATGCTAGCTATTTTGACCCGCCGATTGTCTCTAATTGTGTCCGTCGGCCAGTGGCTTACATGGCTAAGGAAGAATTATTTGATGTCCCTGTTTTGGCACAGGCGATTAAATTGTATGGTGCTTACCCAGTCAGTCGGGGCAGTGCCGATCGCAATGCTATCCGTGCAGCTCTAGAATATCTTGATAATGGCTGGGCTGTAGGTGTGTTTTTAGAAGGTACTCGTACCCCCGATGGTCGGATTCAAGACCCTAAAAGGGGTGCAGCCTTGTTAGCTGCTAAGGCCAAAGCGCCCATATTACCCGTATGTTTGTGGGGTTCCGAGAAAATTCTACAACCAGGCTCACCCCTTCCTCGTGCAGTTCCCCTATCTATCAGAATTGGTCAATTAATTGATACTCCTGGTTCTACTAACAAAGAGGAATTGGAGGCGGTGACGCACAAATGTACCACAGTCATCAACGAGATGCACGATTTAGGGCGTTAAAGAAAATATCTAGTAAATATGCTTTAAGAAGGTGGCGATCGCCATTTGGTTTTTGTAAATTCAAAATCAGTTACTCAACCTATCTCCATTATCTATGAGTGGCTTTGAAGCCAAAAACCTGTGGAATCGCTTGCATAATTTAGCGTTAGTCCGCTTTTTGTTATTAGTTGCTGTCGGTTGGACTATTGTTCAACTTCTAGAGTATTTTAAAACCATCATTATTATTTTTACCTTCGCCACAATTTTGGCTTTTTTACTCAGCTACCCCGTCAAATGGCTACGGCGATTTTTACCTAAAGGTATAGCAGTTGTCGTAGTTTTCCTAATTAGTATTGTGGTTCTTGGTGGATTACTGATTACAGTGGGTATAGCAGTTTTATCTCAAGGACAACAATTAATTGATAGTATCTCTGCTTTTTTAGCTTCTTTCGTTCCTTTACTAGAAAAAGTTGAAGAAGTATTGCGTAATCGTAATCTGCAAATAGATTTAAGCGTCATTCAAGAACAGTTACGTAATCAAGCCATATCAACTTTAGTTACAAGTTTAGCTATTGTGCAACAATTGCTGACTAATTTTATTACTTTTATAGTGATTGCAGTTGTCGCCTTCTTTATGCTCTTGGATGGTGAAAAACTTTGGAATTTGATTCTCAGAATATTGCCAAGAAACCGTCGTGATCAATTTACACAGATTATCCAACGTAATTTTTTAGGATTTTTTCGAGGACAATTATTATTAACTTTATTTTTGACAACTTCAACTTTTATTGTTTTTATATTATTTCAAGTACCTTTTGCTTTGTTATTAGCATTCATCGTTGGGATACTTGACATTATTCCAGGTATTGGTGCAACTTTAGGCATCAGCACCATTACTTTCTTTTTGTTATCTCAAAATGTTTGGCTAGCATTCAAAGTATTAATAGCCTGCATTATCCTTCAGCAAATACAAGATAATATCATTGCTCCCCGTGTCATGCAAGGCACACTCAATCTGAATCCGGTAGTGGTATTTTTTGCATTATTAGTAGGTGCAAGAGTTGCGGGATTATTAGGAGTTTTTATTTCAATTCCCATTACAGGCGTAATTGTATCTTTGTTTGAAATTAATGCTATGAAATCCGAAGTTTAGTGATTACGACATAAGTGACATTTTTTGTTTTTCCCTATTCCCTATGCCTAATAGCTAACTACTGTAAAATCAACATATACACCTGAAAATAAACAAATCATGTCAGATTTAAGAGACGAATTAAGAGAAACCTTGGATGAAGCAGAGTGGGAATGGTTGATTCCTCATGTCCAACGAGATGCGGTGATTTTGGTGTCACAAGACTTAGATTTACTGGATGTGGGAGAAGCGATCGCCTCTGATAATATCTCATCAGTGCAACAATGGATAGATGAACAATTGTTAGCCAAACCTTCAGTTATCCAAATGGGAGAATGGAATAGCGATCGCCAAAAGCGATTTAATACTCTGATCCTCCAGCCTTATGTTCTAGTACAAGAAATAGCCGCCTGACTTGAAACCAGAGAGTAGGAAGTGGGGAATAGAAAGTAGAGAGTGACTGACAAGTATAGGTTTTGAAATCCCTACACCTCTACACTCCTACACCCCTCTTTCTTACTAGCGATGTTTACTGTCATTCGCCCCTGTGTAACCAGTTGCTACCCACAACAAAGCTCTAGCTCCATCGCGGACAGATTTTTCAATCGGTTCTGGTGTATTTTCGGAAGGGACTGATATTGGTTTAAAGCCAATTCCCCGACTACCCAGCACTATCTCACCAATGACGCAGGCGCGGCGCATATGGAAATCTGAGGTGATTAAATACACATTTTTTACACCGCGAGCTTGTAAATCATCTACTAATGTAGTAAAATTTGTAACAGTATCTACTGCTTCATAATCTAAATGTAATCGCTGGGAATTGATGCCAGCTTTGGCAAAAACCTGTCTGGTGAATGTAGGTGGACTACCGCCAGAAATCAAAATAGGTAAATTTGGATGCTGTCGGGCAAATTTGGCTGTAAATTTCTCCCTTTCTAAGTTCTTGGTTGATCCACCCAAAACTATAATTGCTTGGGGCTGTGTGTCATTATTTTTTGCTTCTTGGTATCCCAAAAACATTAGTAGTGGTAGAAAAAGAACCACAAACTGAAATGACTTACCTCTAAACAATAGATTATTCTTCAAGGCTCTATAACTTCGTCTATTGTGGAATAATTTTCTCTAAAAATAAGAAAAATAACAATCTGAACCGAGCAAATTCACCCAAACAGATATTTGCATATTTCGCTAATATGCAATAAAGCACGTATTAGCAGGAGTTAGCAAATAAGGTAATTATTCCAGAGATCGGCATTGCGATCGCCTACGGCGGAGCGTAGCTTATCGCTGGTGTGGGCAAATGCGTAATTGATGACGGGACTGGCCAGATTCGAACCGGCGACCTAGCGCTTAGGAGGCGCTCGCTCTATCCAGCTGAGCTACAGCCCCAACTACGAAGCATCTATAATGATAGCAGTAGTTTTAGCTGGACTGCCAAGAATTGTGCCAAGAACCGCCACCAATTTCTAACCCACAAAGATAGCTGTGCGCTTGGAGAATGACTAGAGGGTATTTACCCCTTATTTGCCGCAACTCTAAATTGAGCTTGCCTTGCATAGTATCCCGACAACAGAATTGTAAACCGTTGGCTGTCGGCGCACGCAGAGGTGTACCCGGTAGATGCGTAGTTCCGGTTAATTCAACTTCATACTCTAGATTGGTGGCTGTCATTTGCCATCTACCCCAAGGCTGAATATCCCATGTCACTTTTGAGTTCCAGGGAACAAATTCATAAAACTTGCCTTGATAATGCAAGCCAACCATCGCTACAGATTCCATCCACCACAACACACCGCGCCTACCACCACCAGCCGTTAATGCCAAATCTGGTTCGCCATCGAAGCTATTACAGTTAAGCCAAAACCATTTTTGCGGGAAAGCACCACCCCAATTTTTTTCTCCATAGGCTGGTGCGTTCTGGAATTGATAAATTTTGCCGTTCCAGTCAATCCAACCACTAGCTAAACCGTGCGCCATCAAAATTTGCCATCCCGGTTCAAAAATCTGTAAAAACGACAGCCAGCCAGCCGTTGATTGCTGAAGACTATTTTGATTACCCCAACCATATATAGGCTGAATTTCATACTGCCAACGACAATAAAAACCAGTGGCGGGATCTTGAATAAAACCCTGGTTCAACTTGGCTGTAGCTTGATAACCTTCTGAGACATGGCGTGTAAACTCTTTTGGCAAAAGGTAAATGGGTTCGATATTGAGGTGAGTTTTACCCCAATGACCTAAAGCGAGAACATCTTGACTAGCCCAAAATTTAGTCACATCAGGAAAAGTCCGGCAAACATATTCATCATCCGGGCCGAGGACTTGAGCCGCACCACCACTGTGAGATTTGCCACCAATAGGATCTTCGATGGAATACATGAAAGCAAAGGTTTGACCACAGTCCGGTAAAGTAACACGGTAATACCAGCCTTCAAAGAAACGGCGATTGCTGCCATCCCAATGGTATCCGCTATGGGGTGTTTGAGTGGATTGAAGAGAGTTGACTGGAATAGTTAACATAGATTTATATATTTCTAGTTCTCAGTATGCGCGATTGCCTTGATATCGATCATGCTTATGAAATTTTAGGGTTAAAAGCTGGTGTATCGCAGATAGAGATCAAGCGAGCCTACCGCCAGTTGGTGAAAATTTGGCATCCCGATCGCTTTACCAATCCCCAACAGAAACAGCAAGCAGAAGTAAAAATTAAACAAATCAACGCTGCTTATAATCTCCTCAAATCAGAATATCCACCTGCTACACAGCCAAAGACTGTATCAGTGGGGCAACAAAAGAAATCAAAAGTATCCGCCCATCGCTGGGATGCAGAAACTTTCTATAACTATGGTTTGGAGAGCGTCGCTCAAGGAGAATATCAACAAGCGATCGCCTATTTCACCCAAGCAATTCGCCTCAACCCTCACTATGTTGCAGCTTATAAATCCCGTGGATTAGTTTGCTCACAATTGGGTTATGAATATAGAGCCACATCAGATTTAAATAAAGCCGCACAGCTAGAGGGGAAAATTCCAAAATCTGCTTCTTTTTCACGGATAAAATATAAATCTCAACCAAGAAATTTGATCACTAAATTGTGTCAAAACATTAAAAAATTTCTGAAACTGTATTAGGAGATGTATATGAATTAATTCAAAATTCAAAATTCAAAATAAATTATCCTAAATTGACTGTTAGTAAGGTAAGTCAGTATGAATAATTTTTTAGTATGCCGAGGGTTTATCTGATTGACGCACCCTACATATTGGATAGGGCTTTAGGTGTAAGTTTCTAACTGTCAGACTGGGATTTAGCATCAGATATTTAATCTAAATATTGTATCATCAGAAACTCTCTACAGTAACTATGGGGGGTGTGTACATATCTATAGATAGATGGACTAAAGTAGTAGTGTAACTAAACTGATTACATATGGTAAACTCTTGGTATGTATGGGCTTGGCTAATCACCGAGCCTATTTTGTTAACTAGTGAGTTTTTGCCTTATTTTGCAACCTAATTTAAGTTATTTATCATACAAAGCAATTATTTATCATCTTTCTATAGATGGGGGAAAAATTTTTTATAATCAGCTAGAATCTAGCCTGTTAATGCCTGAAAAACGTGTGTTGGCCCTGGATTGTAACCCAGGGTCTTCTTTTGTGAATATTTGTATAATTAAGCTTATTGTTAGATCTCAATTGAAATCACATATCAGATTTTCAAGTATTTGTACACATCTTTTTGACAGATGAACTATTGTCAAATAGGGAATAAATTTAAAATATATGGTAAACACCTGGTATAACTAGAGGCTGAGTTATTGCTTAAGCCTCTTTTTTATTTGTTCACTTACTCATTTATGTGGAAGGCAAATTTTGCCAAGCCAGTTAAATATCATATGTACAGATGAATAGTTACATACTTAAGGAAGATGATATGTAAAGAAAGTAAGTTTAAATTAATTTAATAAGTTGTTAAGCACAGCAATTATCAAGGTTTGGTTGGTGACCAAACCTTTTTTATCATTTGCGAAATTAGCTCATATCAGGTTTGAAATTATTTGTATACACTCTATAGAGAGATGAACTAAAGTAAGAGTGGGGTTAAATTAATCTTGGTGTAGTAAATGCTTGGTATATAAAGGCTTGGCCTTACCAAGCCTTTTTTTACTGCATTACAATGTCTCAACGAGGCAACACCAAAAAATAAATTATTCCAAATTGACGGTTTGTCGGGTGCGTCAGTATAAATAATTTCTTGGTACAGCTAGGTTTTCTCGCACTGACGCACCCTACATTTTGGATATTTTTTTATCTGGAAGTCCCCAAATTAGTTGCTGACTTCATTGGCAATAATGCCAACTAAATTCAACTGATTCAAAATTTCTACAGCCTGAGTTACTTCAGTTTGAGTTACCCAACCAATACGTCCCACCATCATAATTCCATTGCATAAGGATGCCATAATTCTGGCATCAACTGTACCTAAAATAGCTGGAGCATCTATCAGCACTAGGTCGTAGCTTTGCTCAAATATCTCGATAAGTTCTTTGAGGCGGTGAGAACTGAGTAATTTGACAGGATCTTCTGGTACAGGGCCGGCTGTTAAAATATCAATTGAGGGGTGAATGGGTTGAATGTAATCTTGTATAGTTGTGTCTGTTTCATCAACTAAGAGTAGAGATAGTCCCCATTCGTTAGATAATTGTAGAACTTTGTGTAGTTTAGGCGATCGCAAGTTAGCATCAATTAGTAGTACCCGTTGGTGCATATGGGCTGCACTCGCCGCTAATCCCAACGCCAAAGTTGTCTTTCCTTCTCCTGGTATTGCAGAAGTTATCATCAAAGAATTAAAGGGAAAAGGATACTTCAAGATTTGCGTATTTTGATAAACCATATCTAAGGTTTCATGGCAAGGTAGCCAAGAACTGGTTTCTATTACAGGAGGTGCTGTATTGCGTCGCCAGTTCCAAGCCAAACTAGGAAGCCGCTTTTCCATCCCATGAGCTGCTAATTTTGGCACAGAACCTAGTAATCTCAGATGTGTGACTCGCTGCAAATCCCGTGTAGAATGAATCACACGATGACGCATTCCCCAAATTAAAGCGATAATCACACCCAACACAGGGCCGATAACCATACCCCCAAACACCAATAAAAGTCTGTTATTACTGTTATCAGTTCCCAGGGTTGGTGCTTCTATAACTTGCCAATCAAAGCCTGCTTGAGTAATTTGCAATCCCAGAGATTGTTGTGCTTGCAGCATTTGTTCTAATGCTTGGCGATGAGTTTCCACCTCTGGAAGTAGGCGTTGATATTCTGCGATTAAACTAGGGTATTTTTTCAACTCTGCACGAATTCGCTGTTCTGACTCCAACAAACTCTTTTCGTTAGCTGTGAGTCCTAAAGCAGTTGTCTGTAATTGAATTAATTCCTCAACTAACTGGGGTTCAACTCCTACTAACTGTTTTTGTGTTAATGCTGCTGCTTTTTGAGTATTTGCAGCCACCTGTTTTACTTCTTGTTGTAATAGTCGTAATTGATTCTGGCGTTGCTGCTTGAGACTTTCAATAATAGGAGAGTCATCTGTGTAGCGTAGCTGTTCTTGAGTTAGAGTTTGCTCAGTTTTTTGAATCTCACTCAATAATGTTTGGTAGCGAGGTGATTCATGTAATCGAGAATTAATAACTGCTTGTTGCCTGGAAGCCGCAATTTTTTCTTCTAGATTTTTGTGGCGAGTTTGTACATCTTGCAACTGTGCGCGAGTAGTTTGGATTTGTTTTTGAATATCACCCAGAGATTTTACCAGGACTTGACTTTGTACTTGAGGATCTAATAAGTTATGCTTTTTACGAAAACTTTCTAAATTTCTTTCAGCTTGTCTTAACTGTTTTCTAATCACTGGTAAGCGAGCATTCACAAAAGCTAAACCTTTATTCAATCGCTCCTGTTGTTGCTCTGTATTATAGTCTTGGTAGACTTTCTGTAAAGCTAATAATACTTTGTAAGCTTTAACTGGATCATTATCCTTGAAGGAAATTTCAAAAACTGGACTAACATACTTATTGGTTCCAATTTTTCTCTCTAATTGAGTTACTAAAAGAGGAGATGTCTGCCTGTCATTACTTTGACCTTTGATATCTTCTACAGTCAGATTAGGATAGACAGGACGGAGTGAATTTACTGCTTGTTCAATTAATTTAGAACTAAGCATGACGTTTTTTTGTGCCGTGTAATAGTCAATAAATTGTTGATTTAATTTACTATTTTGACTGTCAATTTGAGTAGCCTCTGCCCCTTGATGAAGATTAGAACTTACTAAAATTTGCATATGACTCTTGTAAGTAGGTTTAGTCATAACAGCCAATAAGCTAGTCATTGACATGACTACACAAGAAACCCCCAAGACTATAAAGCGTCGGCGGAGTAAAATTTTAGATATATGTCTAAACTTTACCTGGTTTTGTGAAGAGTCAGTAACAAAATCTTCGTGATTAAGGCTGATATTAGACATTAGTAAATTCCTCAAATAGGGCAACAGAGTATTTTGGCAGCAGTTTTTATAGATAAAACATATATAGTAGTCTGCTGCGATTTTTGTATCTCTTACGGCAGGCGTAGCGATACTTACTTGTGGTTATAAGGTGTAGTTTTTTTTCAAAAATAAAATAAAATTCCTACAGATTGATTTTTCCATTAATCTCTACAGTAACTAAAGTCAGAACAATAATTTTATTCTTGCTGGTGCCTAGAATGAAAAAGTAAATATATAAATTGCTTACATTCTTATACTTATAAAAAAGCTAGATAACAGCAAAAAAATATCTGACTTTTGGCTGAATTTTCTGATTTGTATTATACAAACATTGTTCATGTTGAACATAATGGAATTAATTACTCTTTTCTGGTAAATTTTCATTTGTTTAAAAATTGAGATTAAGAATATAGAGCCTAAGATAATTTTCTTACTTATGTCAACCATATCTAGAGATTTTTACTATATCCTTAATATCCAAATATGGTGTCATTTAAAGTTTGTATTTATTAATAGTTACAGTGGCTCATTTTGCTGAGAATACAGAGAAGCATAAAAATATTTATGTATATAAATTTATAAATTCCGGCTTATCAAAATCTAAGGATTATGTCTTGAGTGATTTGTATTGCTTGGCAATAATCATGAAAGTCAATATAAATTTCTCAATACTTGATAATCTCGTTTTTTTGTAAAAATCAGTGATTGATAAAATAGTCACCAGCAATTATTTAATTATTTGTTTCTATAAAAAATGTGCAAATTAGAATACTTTATTTGAATATATTTTTTATATGAAACGTAAAAAATGATATGTATAAAAAGTTGCACATATTAAGTATTAACTGTAATTCATAAATGTAATTGATACCTATTTTGGGATTATTTGAGCTTGCATAATTAAAGGTTTAGTAAAATTATTTATTAGTTCTCGGTTGAGCTTATAAATTTGTGTTAACTGAGTTTTATGGAAAAATTATCGTGGAGAAATATCATCATTTAGGCGCGATTGATCGCGTCTCTACAATCAGATTTTAGTGTAATTAATAGGGTGCGTCAGTGAGAAAAAATCTGGAAAGAAGTAAGTCGGCAGAAATAAATCAAGCTATGTTAAGCAATGTAAAATTATTGCTATCGATTTCGTAGTAAGGACTTCAGTCCTTCTGTAAGGACTAAAGTCCTTACTACAAACCTTTAATGATTTACACCTTTCTACTTACCAAGAAATTATTTGTAATTGAAGCACCCTACATAGGGAATATTTTTTATCTGGAATTCCCTAATTCCCCACTTCCTATTTTCTATTTCCAACCGACGCAAGTCAGTATGGCTACGCCACGCTGTGCGAACAACAATCAAAACAGATTAATATATTGATGATGGTTATCAAAATTAGCCAGTTGTCGTGAAGCGGTGAAAAAGTGCTGTAAATTGTCTGCTTCTGTGTAGAGTAAATCTACAGCACTTTTTCAACAACTGGCGATGGGTTCATGGGACTTAAGTAGGATTGGAATTTTGTCCCGTGATTCCCGTTGATATTATTCATTAAAATGGCAAAAGTAAAATTTTGGTTGCCAAATTGCCAAAACCTTATGGTTGGATATTTTTAGATTGCTTTCCTAGTGCTTGTGCTAATTCTGTAGTGCTGAGAGATTTAACTATACTTAAACCTAAAGATTGACTAGAAATAGTTTTGGCATAAGCTGCACTCAAGTAGGGTGAGTATTCTAAATTATTGGCGACATATGTTTGAAAGAAAGGTAAGCTCAAAGCATTCATATAGCGATGTGCTTGCACTGCATCCCCAACTACATCCACAGGTAAAGATATTTGCTGACTGTCAGGATTGCTATTACCAATAGTTGTGAAATGGGTTCCACCTACTAACACAGCAAGATATTTTTGTGAACTTGCCAGCCAAGAGAAAGGTAAGATTTGCTCATATAAAGCCGGTGCAATGGTATCTTCACTACTACCAATGAGCATCACAGGGGTTTTCATCTGGTTGAAGCCAGCTTTACCGAAAATAGAACTGGTGATGGGATTAACTGCGATCGCTGCCTTAACTCGGTTATCCTGTAAATTAGCTAGTTGTCCTGATTTGTTGGGCAATGCTAAAGCCCGACATTGCAATAATAAAGACATATTCCAGGTTTTTTGCAGTGTCTCTGGTTTGCAGTCTCGTTGCAATTGCTCAAAGTTAATCTTCGCGCCAGCCAATGCTAAAGCAGTGTAACCTCCCAAGGATTGTCCAAAAACGCCGACTTGTTGCAGATTCAGCCTACCTTGAAAGTTAGAATCAGACTGGTTCATGGTTTCCAGTTGATTCAAGATATATTTTACATCCCCAGGTCGGTCTTGAAATTCCTGTGGTGATATGACATCATGATCTGACTGATTAACACGCGATCGCACTTGTTGAGCATTACTACCTGGATGGTTGGGAACGACTACAGCAAATCCGTGAGAAACTAAGTGTGTCGCTAAATATTGAAAGTTGCTGCTATCAGCACCTAAGCCGTGAGAAATAACAATTACTGGTGCAGAGTTTTGGTGATTGGGAACATAGATATCAGTTAATAATAATCGGTGGCGTGTGGAGTCAAAAAACCGTAGTTGATACTTTTGTGAGGTGATTTTTCCCTGATTACTTAAATCTGGTAATGGGGATACACCTTGAGTATTTTGAATAGTAGCGGCTTCTATTTTAGATTGATTAGTGACAACTGCGATCGCACGATGGGTTTCCTTGACTACTTGTGCTAATTCCGCCGCTATAGATAGGCTCTGCACTAAATTAATATAGACACCATTACTAGGATATTTACGTAATAGATTTAATAAGGTTAACCCTTCTGGTTCACCAGCCGCTAATATTAACGCTGAACGTAAAGCATTAAATCCTGGTTGTGCTTGCCTAAATCTTGGTTGAATAACATCTGCTAACCGCCGTAGCAGTAATTCTCCTTGAGGTGTGTGCAGAAATTGCGATAATATCACCGGACTAACTTTTAAAGGAGTGCGTAAAATCTGCTGCAATTCCTGAAATTTTTGCGCTGTTAAATATTCCTGATAAATTGCTAACTCTGCATTAACGATACCTTTGTTAGCATACTCTTCTAATGTAGCGACAGAAATAGATAATTCTAAAGCTGAATAAGAAGTATAAACTCTCTCTGCGGCAATGACAGAATTATTAATACCAGATGTTGGCAGCAAGATTGAACAGACTAGCAAGAGCAAATTTTTACTCATAGTGCTAGTCCAATGATTCCATAAAACATTCATTTTTCAACTGTTTTGGTGGTGTGAGTGCAAGATGCGTTGGCTTTGGTAGTTATGCTGACACCCCAGTTGAGTAGTTCTATTCGTTTCAGTCCTATAGATTTATTCTGAGAATTCCGAATTCAAGCCGCATAATTTTTTTGCTTGATTCAAAGATGAAAATTTAATTTTTTTCGCAGATACTGAGATAGATAAAAATTCACCCTGTAAGAGATTTTATCTCAAAATTGCTACTAGCGATACAATCATAACAAATGTTAAAATCGTCTGCCTCAGTATTTTTGATGTAGTCTAAATGATTAATATTTCTTTAAAGCGATCGCTACCGAACCACCTACTACTAAACACGCACCCAATACCCCTACAATTGTCAGCCGTTCTGGAGGAATTAAATTAGGTGCAATTAGGGATGTTAATTCTACGGCAATTAAAGTCACAATTGGCGCTAAAGCTAACACTGCACTCACCCTTGATGCTTCCCAATGTTCCAAAGATTCTGCAAAAGCACCATAGGCAATCAGAGTATTAAAACCACAAAAAACTAACGTTAATAAATGCAAATTACTGAGTGTAATTATTGTTCCCACTTTTGCCAAGGGTGTGAATAATACAGCACATCCCCCGTAGATCATTAACATAATATGGGCAGAAGATAGAGATTGTAATAATTGCTTTTGAGCCAAAGCATAAATTGCCCAAACTGCTGCGCCTAATACTACTAAGGCACTACCCAGAATATAGATACCTTGGGAAGTAATTAAACTTGTGAATTGAGCCTTGAAAAACAAAATGTAACCCAAAGTCAAGACACCAACACCTAACCATTGTTGCAAATTGTACCGTTCTTGAAAAACAACCAAACCCCCAAAGCCTAACAATAGGGTAGCTAATTGAATAATCACTTCCGCGTTAGCAGGTGATGTTAACGCCAACCCCTGCATAAACAAAAAATAATTAGCTGCTAACATCAGAGTAGCGATCGCTAACAACTTCCAAGCGTTAGCACTTAATTGTCCTAGCTTCGGCAATTTACCGCGCAAACCTAAATAACTCGCCAGTACAACAAACGACACCAAAAAACGAAACCAAATAATCGTGTAAACATCCAGCGATTGCAAAACCACCTTGAGGGCAATAGGTAAAATCCCCCACAAGAAAACCGTCAACAATGATAACGCCAGCCCTAAACGCCAGCGACCAGAACTTTGGTGCATAGTAAATAATTTAGTCATTAGTTTAGTAGGCAATAGGCAATAGTTATTTCCTCTGCTCTTACCCTGGGGTAAGCTTACGCCTCCATCTCATCCCCCTCATCCCCCTCATCCCCCTCATCTTCCCCAATCCCCAATCCCCAATCCCCAATCCCTAATCAAAAGAAATCCGCCATCCAAGGGGATGCACCTGCAAATATTTGTGTGGCTGTGGAGAGTGCTGTTGCGGTTGCTTCTAGTTTCCCTGTTAACTGCAACTGATGGGGTGTAAATAAACTGCTGTACAAAGATGCTAAACCTCTAATATCTAGCCTTAACTCACCTTTACCGCCCTTAGTCACTTCACCCCGACCATTGGCAACAGATAAAATAAACTTACCGTGGTTAGCAATTAATAAATCATCTTGTACTTCTAAATGTAATTCCGCCGCAATACCCTGTGGATAACCCCGTGCTTCCAGTGCTTTGCACACATCAACTATCCTTAACAGCCAACGATCCTGTTGACGGATTTTGGCGGATTGCTCTGGTAACAACAATGTCAGAGCATCGACTAGAGAACTTTTCCAGCGTACTTGATCAATTTGGGAACGATGCTTGGCGAGAAACGCCCAGAAACTTTGTGCAGCAGCACTGGAAAGAACTGTCCAATCTCTAATGTTGAAGATTGAGCCATCTTTGGTGCGTTCTTGAGTAAAAATCATGTAGCCTTGGGGTTGGTCTTTGTCTCCAATTAAATAACTGTAGACAGTTGTTGGATCATCTGTGTGAATTATGCCATTCCAAATAGCGGGATGTCGGTCTAAATAGCCATGAGTGACTTGTGCTTGCTGCTGATATAAATCTTGAAAAATATCTTGACTTGTCACAGCTACAGGTTGCACAGGTAAAGATTGCCCGTGTAACTGGATACTGTCGGCGCTAATTTCCCAAGTACAATAACTTCCGCCTTGCTCATAGCCGGCTTTGCGGTATAGGCGTTGCGTAGCTGGATAGAGAACTGAGATTGGGACTTCCTGGGCGTGAATTTCTGCAAGGGTGTGCTGGATTAGTGCGATCGCAGCGCCATCACCACGATATTCTGGAGCAATACCCACAGCCGCAATTCCCGCCATCGGTACACGCTGACCCCCCCACCACTGACCCATCGGGAGAATAGCCAGTCCCCCAGCAAGTTGTTGCTCTCGATAGATAACACGTAAGTTTTCTAAACCAATCCGTTTGGCATAAATCTCACTGTCACCAGCTGACATAATAAAACACTGTTCGAGGATACATCCCAGTTGTTGAATATCCTCTTGCTCTGCCCTGGTGTATTTGAATCGAGGTGTCATTGCCTCTACCTTAAGTAGCACGAATGAACATCATACTACAACGAGTGTTGCTTGCACACTTCACCCGATAGCAGGAGTTGGGCATTGGGCATGGGGATAGGGGACTGGAAAAATATATTGTTCCTCATCTCCCACCCTATGGGTAGGCTTACTCCATCGTAAGAGAAGCAAGCTACATCTTCCTCATTTCCCTATTTATATACCCACTCAACAACCCCGTTAACCTGAATGGGCTTGAAGTGAACCAAGGGTTATGCAAAAATTGGGGTCTTTCGCATCTGAGGAATTGAGACATGGCGCGTCTAGCACTGCTGAGTGTATCTAACAAAACTGGTTTGATTGACCTAGCCCGTAGCTTGGTTGAAGAATTTGAATTTGATTTAATCAGCAGTGGGGGAACAGCCCAAGCCCTTAAAGATGCGGGAATACCAGTTACCAAGGTTTCTGATTACACGGGTTCACCAGAGATTTTAGGTGGACGGGTGAAAACTCTACACCCCCGGATTCATGGCGGCATTTTGGCCCGGCGGGATGTACCTCAAGACGTGACAGATTTAGAAAATAACCAAATTCGCCCGATTGATTTGGTAGTGGTAAATCTATATCCCTTTGAGGCGACTATTGCTAAACCAGGGGTGACACTAGCAGAAGCTGTTGAAAATATTGATATTGGCGGCCCAGCAATGTTACGGGCATCATCCAAGAACTTTGCTCATTTGACGGTATTATGTGATCCGGCTCAGTATGACGAATATTTGCAGGAATTACGGCAAAATAGCGGGGAAGCATCCCTAGAATTTCGCCAAAAGGCGGCTTTAAAAGGATTTTTACATACAGCGAGTTACGATCAAGCGATCGCTTCCTACCTCAGTCAACAATCTCAAGCATCCCTACCCCAACAATACAATCTCAGTGGCACAGAATTACAATCTCTGCGTTACGGCGAAAACCCCCATCAACCTGCGGCTTGGTATCAAATCGGCACTACTGCCAGTGGCTGGGCTGCGGCGACAAAACTACAAGGTAAAGAACTCAGTTACAACAACTTAGTTGATTTAGAAGCCGCCCGTCGTATTATTGCCGAATTTCCCGATACACCAGCCGCTACCATCATCAAACATACCAATCCCTGCGGGACAGCGTTAGGTAATACCCTGGTGGAAGCTTACCAAAAGGCTTTTAATGCTGATTCTACTTCTGCTTTTGGGGGAATTGTCGCCCTCAATCAACCAATTGATGCCGCTACCGCCAGCGAACTAACTAAGACATTTTTAGAATGTGTTGTTGCACCTGATTGTGATGCCGAAGCCCAAAAAATTCTGTCCAAAAAAACCAACGTGCGGGTTTTGACTTTAGCAGATTTAAGCAGTGGCCCGAAAACTTTAGTCAAACAAATTGCTGGCGGTTTTCTGGTGCAAACTGCCGATGACATTGTTGCAGATACCAGTAAATGGCAAGTTGTCACCGACCGTCAACCCACACCCGATGAATTAGCAGAATTGCTGTTTGCTTGGAAAGTTTGCAAACACGTTAAATCTAATGCCATTGTGATCACAAGCGATCGCACTACTCTAGGTGTTGGTGCAGGTCAAATGAATCGCGTCGGTTCAGCAAAAATCGCCCTAGAACAAGCTGGCGACAAAGCTAAAGGTGCAACACTCGCCAGTGACGGCTTTTTCCCCTTTGATGATACCGTCAGAACCGCCGCCGCCGCAGGTATTACTGCTATTGTCCAACCAGGGGGCAGCTTACGTGACCAAGATTCCATCAAAGCCGCCAACGAACTGGGTTTAGTAATGGTGTTGACTGGTGTACGTCACTTTTTACACTAAATTTTTATGTTGGAGCTAGTGCAGTTTGCAAACTGTCACTCACCAGACTAGCTATATTATCCAAGTAATGATATTCTCTAGTTGTGTGTGAGGAGCAAGTTGAAACTAAAAAGCGTCTGGGGTGGAAACACGGCAACACTCCCAGGCGCTTTTTAATTGATTGACAAAACACTATTGTCTGTGCAGTTCACAAAGTGTCACACAATATACTTGCCCTTCAAGAAAATAAGTGATATTCTCCAGTTGTGTGTGAGGAGCAATTTGAAAGCAAAAAGCACTTGGGGTGGAAACACGGCAACACTCCCAGGTGCTTTTTAATTTGTGGTTGAAAGTGAGTGCTGTTAGCGGTAGCGCGGCGTTTAGCCAGTTCTGAGTGCTGAGTCAAAAATTTTATTGGCACAACCGGAATAATTTAGCCACACTACTAGCTTTTGATAAAAGTCCACTCCAGCACTTTGATCGGTGCTTGTTGCAGTGCTTGAGTCAGTTCAGCGTTACTATCGAACTTGACTTGCTCTAAGTTATAAGCCTCAATATTGACTGTAAATTTATCATCTTCAAATGGCCAAGGTTGCACAGTTACCAAATGATCACTACGCTGCATGATGTCATAACGTTGACCGTCAGGCCCCTGACTAATTTCTAAAAATCTCTCATCGGCAGGTAGTTCATGCTGACATAGAATCAAAGATAAGCGATCGCACCACTGCATAAAAGCATAGGCTGCATCTACATCTTCTGTCTGCAAGCCTAGTTCCTCTCGCCAACGCTGTTGGTTGTGCAGTTGTTCATCCAGAAATTGATTTAGTTCAGGAGACTCACCACGTTTTGGTTCATTTAAACGACTGAGGTGTTTGGAAATTAATAAAGTTACCCAACGGCCTCGATAACGAGCATTACTCACCAAATCAGCCAGCTTCTCGACTGAGGTGTCTTTGCTCATAGTGAAGTCCCTGGGCGCACCCGCTTCAGTTAGATTATCTTCCTCCCACTCTTTTTCTAAATCATCGTGATGAGAAATAGCGGCGAGTGTTTCATATATTCGTAGTGGAGAATTTTTGCGTCGCCACTGTCCTGCTAATTGTGCTGCTAACAAAGCATGAGCGCGATGGTAGATAACTTCCCATCCATTTTGTGTTGCATTAACAATCACAAATTCATCTCCCGATGTTAGGTAAGGGATTGGGGACTGGGGATTGGGGATTGGGGATTGGGGATTGGGGACTAGGCAAAAACTTCTACCTTGTCTCCCTTGTCTCCCCTCACTCCCTCATCCTCCCCTACTCCCCTACTTCCTCTATCTGCTTGCAATTAAGAACGTCTTTCCAATGGGTTAGCAATGTATTTGAATGTAGGCTCTGAATTCCAAGGGCCACGTTCATCATGACCATTGCCATTAGTAGACAGATTGTAGTAAATATCTACAGTTTCATCTGGCTGAATATTACCAAATAAGGGATCTGTTAACTTACCCAATGAGTCTAGAGCCTTCATAAACATTTGGGTATGAGACACTTCTCTTGTGAGCAAATGAACTAAAGTGTCTTTAGTTCCTTGATCGGGACATAGTTTAATTAACTCTTCGTAGGTTTGACGAGCGCCAGCTTCAGCTGCAATATTAGCTCTCAAATCTCGCACAACGTCGCCACCTTCATTGACGTAATTTGCTGTCCAAGCATTACCTTGACTATCAAGAAAGTGAGGCCCCATACCTCTGACAGCAAAGAGAGTGCTTTTATAAGCCTCTGTTTGATCCACATTTTTAGTGTGACCTTCGATGAGTCTACCAACCATCTCTAAATGCCCAAATTCTTCGATGGCAATGTCTTGCAACATATCGCGAATTCCAGCATTTTCAACGTGAAATGATTGTACCCAATATTGCAACGCTGCTGATAATTCTCCTGTTGCTCCCCCGAATTGCTCTAAAAGTAACTGAGCAAAACGTGGATTAGCTTCATCAATCTTTACTGTATGAATAGGCTCTTTTTTATGGAAAAACATGAGCTGCCTCTGCAATTAATTTCAACAGCAAGAAAATTAATCAAGCGTTGCAATTTGCCAGCTTGATTTCTTGCAAAAAACTTTTCCTTGACACCTTGTCTGTTTACTATTGACTTATGCAACTAGACGCTGCGGCTTCTGCTGATTAATCCCCATAGGTAGATGGCAATCATTGCCCCAATGATGGCTATTAACAGTCCGGGAATACTTAAACCAGTCGCCGTCAGTTGTAACGTTCCTGTTGCAAATAGGCTATACAAACTACCACCGATAAATGCGCCGATGATACCTAAAATCATTGTGCCAAGGATACCACCACCTTGATGTCCTGGATAAATCGCCTTAGCGATCGCACCAGCCAATAGTCCTAAGATTACCCACGCAATAATATTCATATAATCTCCTCAAAAGTTTTATCTTTACTCAGATTAACAGCTTTAATTTAGTCTTATTTCTGCCAGATGAAGTAACTTTTGAAGTCAAAAGATAGATATAGTGAATCAATGTGAAAAGTTTTCCGATAATTTATATATAAACAAATTAATATATCTAACAGATTATTAGGCATACTGAATTTTGATGCGCCAGCGTAGGCTACGCCAACAAAAATCAAATATGAGTCTTATGGCTTGCTTTACCATAGGAGTAGGGGATGCTAGGCGAACGAAACCCTAAGCGAACAAGTCAGGACTTTAGTCCTGACTACGAACTTAAAATCATCAGTATTATATGGCGCGGGAGAATTGTTTTTCTTGCATTTGATTATGGTTATCAAAGACAACAGCAATATTCCTTACCAATAACCGACCAATATCTGTAATTTGGATGTGGTTAGTAGATAAATGCACAAGTCCGTCAGCAGCTAATGGCTCTAATAAATTTAGTTCATGGGCAAAATATTGATCAAAATTGATGTGATATTTTTCTGCTATTTCGTGCTTGTGCAGTTGGAAATTAGACATGATGCACATGATGACATCGCGTCTGATAATATCATCGGGCGTAAGTTTAATTCCTTTATTCACAGGTAAAACATCTGCTGCAACCGCTTGGTAATAATCTTTTAAATGCTTATGATTTTGGACATAAGCATCATGCAGCATACTGATAGATGTAGCACCAAAACCAAAGAGGTCAGTACCTGCGTGGGTGGTATAGCCTTGGAAGTTACGCTGAAGGGTGCGGTGACGTTGTGCGATCGCTAGCTCATCGTTAGCCTTAGCAAAATGATCCATCCCAATAAATAAATACTGGCTATTCGTCAGTTCTTCAATGGTCATTTTGAGAATTTCTAACTTTTCTTGTGGTTGCGGTAAAGCTGCCACAGGAATATTTTTTTGGGCTGGTTTTAACCAAGGTACATAGGCAAAGTTAAACACAACAATCCGGTCAGGATCTAAGGCAATAGTCTTTTTCACCGTGTCGCGAAAGGTTTGTAAACTTTGATAGGGTAAACCATAAATTAGGTCTACATTTACACTTGTAAACTTAGCCGCTTTAATCCAACTCATGACATCAAATAACATTTCTTCCGGCTGGACGCGGTTAACAGCTAATTGCACCTGGGGGTTAAAATCTTGGATACCAAAACTAATCCGATTAAACCCTATTTCTCTGAGAAAGAAAATGTAATCTTCATCAACGTAGCGGGGATTAATCTCAATAGAAACTTCTGCTTGTGGATCAAGGTTAAAATTGCTAGTAATTTGTCGCCACAAAAATTCTACTTGCTCACAATCTAAATAATTGGGTGTACCACCACCCCAATGAATTTGCAGTACCTTTCTACCGTGATCAATCAATGATGCTGTATGTGCAATTTCTCGCGCCAAATTTTCTAAGTAAGGTTTGGCAATATTCTTATTGTTAGAAATTACTGTATTGCAACCGCAAAAGTAACAAGCACTCTGACAAAAAGGAATATGGAAATACAAAGACAGAGGTGATTTTCTGTGATTTGAGGCGGCGATCGCGTTGCGAAAATCTTTCTCGGTAAATCCTTCCGCTAACTGTGTAGCTGGTGGGTAACTCGTGTATCTAGGTGCAGGAGTGTCATACTTTTGAATCAAATCCAAATCAAATTTGACACCAGATGAAATAAAAACCATCAAAGCCTCCAGGGTACTTTGACCACACCACCTAGTGCTACTTTGCGGAATTCCCTACATAAAGGCACACCTACACAATTTAAAAACTCATTTTTACTAAGTTTTTAAATTTTGCTGATTTACTTTTACTTCCGCTATCGTTGACTGGTGGTTGGTCTTAAGGATATATGAGATTGGGGATTGGGGACTGGGAAGAAAGACAAAGACTTTCATGCTTTCGTTGTTAGCTTAAAAGTCTGTGACAGCCTAGCTGTTTTCTAGTTTAAATATCAATGCTAGAGTGTGATGTGTCGATTTAAACTAAAAGTGGGGAGTGGGGAGTGGGGAGTGGGGAGTGGGGAGTAGGGAGTGGGGGCATAAGGGTGTAGAGAAAAAGAAACGCTCCCTTTTCTTCACTATTGCCTGTAACCTGTCACCTGTCACCTGTCCCCTGCTTTCCTCACATTGCAGGTGCTTCAGTGCTACCGGGGTTACTGTTGTGAGTTAAGCTATTAAACACTACTTGACCAATCGCTTTGATTAAACTTCCCTCTAGTTCTCTAGCCATTTGCATATTGAATTGGAAAGCAATATTTGCTTCTGCAACGATGCGATCGCCTGTGGCATCATCAATAGTTAATGAGTCTAATGCCTGACGATACTGATCTTTAAATACTTTCTTGTCAGGAATTTGCTCAAAATTATAGAAAGATGTGCCTTCGTAGCCTGACAACCTCAAAGTTGACTGAGCAATTTTTTGCAGCATTTGCCCCCCAGATAGATCCCCCATGTAGCGGGTATAGCTATGGCCAATCAGCAAGGCAGGATCATGAGCAGAAAGTTCTCGAATGCGGTTGATGTATGCCTGGGCGCTGGTTGAGGGTGTAATAAGACTGCGCCACTCACTACCATAGTAAAATACCATGTCTGTTTCTAAAGCAGCTTGACGATTGAGTTCGGGGAAGTAAACTGCACCAACTATCGGATGACGAGCATGACTTTGGATAGCAGTTTCTAGTTCACTGTAGACAAAATACAAATTGCTCAAAAACTTGGCAAAGCACTCCTTATCTACAACTCCCTTCAAAAAACATTTCATGAATCCCACGTTTTCTGCTGCTGTGTGAGCTTTTTGAGTGCCAGAACGCAGTTTGACAGCTAAATTGCTACTCATTGTTGCTTCCTTAATTTTTCAGTTTTCAGGCAGTCACGCTGACAGACGCACGATGGCTGCCAATTAACAGTCAATGTCAAGGTGAAAGGATTGTTATTCTGGGTTTAGAAAGGATCTGTATGACACTATCTAGCAACTATCACTCTCGATACAGATCTTGGCTGTTTTCATATCTCCCAAACTCATTTAACTATTAATGCTTGTATAACTACATAGCTATTAATATTTTTTTATATTTCTCTTCATTTAATGAAATATATGGGGACTGGGGATTGGGGACTGGGGATTGAGCAACATCTCTTGCAGCAAGTCTCTGCAACCATTTTGTTTGAGCAACAATTAAAAGCAACACCTTTTGCTGTCACCTGTCACCTGTCACCTGTATTTATCTATCCCAATCCCCAGATTTTTTAACTGATGTGTCCAAATATAATTTTATGTTTATATAGTTATTAAAACCTTAAAAATCAAGGAGTCTCATGGTTAATACTCTTGCAACTCCAGAGCCTCAGACGCTAAAGCCAGGTGTGAAAGCACCTGTTCAGGAAACATTATTAACACCCCGGTTTTACACCACCGACTTTGATGCAGTGGCAAATTTGGATATTTTAGCCAATGAGACGGAGATTCGGGCAATTGTCGAAGAACTGCGGGCGGACTACAACCGTCATCACTTTGTGCGTGATGATGAGTTTAAGCAAAATTGGGATCACATTACTGGGGAAAAGCGCCGGGCTTTTATTGACTTTTTAGAGCGTTCTTGTACTTCCGAGTTTTCTGGATTTCTGTTGTTTAAAGAGCTATCACGCCGTATTAAAGACCGTAATCCCTTGTTGGCAGAGGCCTTTAATTATATGGCACGGGATGAAGCACGCCATGCGGGATTTTTGAATAAATCAATGGCGGATTTAAATCTTTCCCTAGACTTAAACTATTTAACCAAAAACCGCACATATACCTTTTTCCCGCCAGAGTGGGTAATTTACACAGTCTACCTATCGGAGAAAATTGGTTACTGGCGGTATATTTTGGTGCATAAGCATATGCAGGAGCATCCAGAATATCAGTTTTATCCGCTATTCCGTAAGTTTGAGAGTTGGTGTCAAGATGAGAATCGCCACGGGGATTTCTTTAAAGCAGTGTTGCGATCGCAGCCCAAATTATGGAAAAGTTGGAAGGCTCGCTTATGGGTGCGTTTCTTTTTATTAACTGTGTTTGCTACCCATACAATGACCGTATTTGAACGGGCTAGCTTTTACGAAGCCATTGGTATCCATCCCCGCAAGTACAACAACAGAGTCATTCAAGAAACTAATAATACCTCAGCCAGAGCATTTCCTATCATCTTGAATACCAATCACCCGGAATTTTTCTGGCGATTAGAACAGTGTTCGGAAAATAACTTGAAATTAGTGGCAATTCAAAAGAATAAATTGCCCAAATTTGTGAAATTTTTCCAAAGAATCCCACCCGCGATCGCCATCTTTTGGAATATGTTGCGGTTGTATCTCATCAAGCCAATTGATACTGAAGCTACACGCGGTACAGTTATGTAATTAATCGGAATCTTTGCTCAGTTATTTTCGCTTCCATATAAGGTTGTAAATCTCTGCGTAAATTGCTACTTCTTATTTTGAGTTTTTTGTATTAATACTTTGGTGTTGCTTATTCAGATTTTAAAAGCTCACGCAGAGGCGCAAAGAAGAGCGCCAGAGATCATGCGTTTTCCTGATGCTAACTTACTTAAACTTTTTTTCCATTTGCAGAAATCGGGGAACGCCTACGAGTTCTTGAAAATCTTGAAAATTAACTAAATTATTCAAATTAGCTGTAGTTCCCTGTTGTTTCAAATGAGTTAAACAATTGGTGAGTGTTTCGGTGACTGCTAATAACCCAGTGAGGGGGAAAAAGACGATTTTAAAACCTAAATTTTGTAACTCAGCCGCCGTAAGTGAGGGAGTTTTACCACCTTCAACGATGTTAGCGACTAATGGGACATCAGGGAAAGCTGCTGCGATCGCTTGTAATTCTTCTACAGATTGCGGTGCTTCTACAAAGAGTATATCGGCTCCGGCGGCAATGTAAGCACGACCACGAGCGATCGCTTCCTCTAAACCCAGTGGCGCACGGGCATCAGTACGGGCAATAATTACTAAACCACTATCACCCCGCGCCTCAACTGCGGCTCTAATTTTTCCGGCGTGTTCGGCTGTGGGGATAACTCGCTTCCCTTCAAAATGACCACACTTTTTCGGCCATTCTTGATCTTCTAGCAACACACCCGCCACATCCAACTGCACAGCATCCTTGATAGTCCGCATCACATTTAAAGCATTGCCATAACCGGTATCTAAATCTGCAATTAAGGGAACACTCACCGATTGAGCAATTCGCCCTATACTGTAGAGCATTTCGGTAGCGGTGAGAAAACCATAATCTGGTAAACCTAAAGTAGAAGCCGCAATCCCAAAACCACTGGTAGCCACTACCTCAAAACCTATCTTTTGAGCCAACTTGGCACTGAGACAGTCATAGACACCGGGAATCACGATAATTTCAGGACGTGCTAGTAACTGTCGCAGTGTTTGGCTAGAAGACATGGTGAGTAATTTTGAACGCGTAATTCGTAATTTAAGAACACAGAGAACAAAAAATCAAGGTCAAGATAAATTCTGGCGCAAGTGAGATGTGCAGGTTTTGCGTCTCAGTTAACCTTGTTGGCATTCACACTAAGGGAGTCTGTGCAAACTATGCTGGAACAGCAAACTATGTTAGATAATACAGTCGTATTTGAGTATTTATGGAATATTACACAAGAACTGCGGCAGAAATTAGATGCTCGGTTTGAGACACATCCCGATTCTTCTACCCAAGAATTACACAGTTACTCTGCTCAGGTGGGCGCTGCTCACGGCTCACTCAATACTTTTTCTGGTGCAGAAATCGATTGGTTAGTGCATTCATGGCTACGCGATCCGATTTCTGGCTTTAGCAATATGCACCTAACAGTTTGGCTAAAACCACACATCCGCGTCCCTCATTTGGCTTGTGCCTTTAGTACGTTTCCGCAACTAGGCATTTTATTTTACATGGATTACATTCCGCGTACTGATTTATTTATTGACATAGAATATCTCGATCGCTACTATGAACCCGTTAACCAAACATACCTGAGACTACAGGCCGATTCACGTTTTGAACCATTTATTAGTAAAACTTTATATATCCGGCAAGCCCAATCTCACACCAGTTTGTGTTACACATTTCCAGAACATGAGGAAACCTTAGCTTTAGTTCGCACAGTTGCCCATGAAATGCTGGATCGGTGGTTGTCTTGGGTAGATACAGCCGAAGTTGTAGCAGAGTCGGAACGCCCCGCATTAGCTGAACGGGACTTATTTGTAAGGCGAACGATCGCAGAACGTGATCCAGATAATCAAGTGGCTGTGCGGTTCTTTGGCGAAGCAATGACAGATAAACTGGTGCGATCGCTTTGGGGTGGCGATCGTATACTTACTTGATAGGCAATCTTAATACAGCAGCGAGCATGGCGAATAATACTGATACTATCGAATCATTTCGTGCTTTGGCATTGCAGGTTACTTGTCATGCCGTCAATCAAGCACGCGATCGCCAAGAAGTCGGGTTACTGATGCAAAAAACTATCACCCGCTTGGCACAACAAATCGCCGCCAGTATTGCATTTATTGGTTTTGACTGTCGTTTAATTGTCCTACCAGAATACTTCCTCACAGGTTTTCCTATGGGGGAATCTATGGAAGCATGGGCAAACAAAGCCTGTTTAGAAATGGACGGTGCTGAATATGAAGCCCTTGGTAAAATTGCCCAAAAATATCAAATATTTTTAGCTGGTAACGCCTACGAACTTGATCCCAATTTTCCGGGTTTGTACTTTCAAACCTGCTTTGTCATTGATCCATCTGGTACAGTTGTCTTGAGATATCGGCGGCTAAATTCCATGTTTGCCCCTACACCCCATGATGTTTGGGATAAATACCTGGATTGCTACGGCTTAGAAGGAGTTTTCCCCGTAGCGAAAACTGCCATTGGTAACTTAGCGGCTTTAGCTTCAGAGGAAATTTTATACCCAGAAGTTGCGAGGTGTTTAGCCATGCGTGGTGCAGAAATTTTTCTGCATTCCACCTCCGAAGTTTATAGTAAAAATCTCAGCGTTAAAGACGCAGCCAAAATCACCCGCGCCGTAGAAAATATGGCTTATGTAGTGTCAGCAAATACTGGTGGACTAAGTAATAGTTCTATCCCTAGTGGTTCAGTAGATGGTGGCTCAAAAATCATCGACCATCGTGGGATAGTATTAGCAGAGACAGGTGCAGGGGAAAGTATGGCAGCATTTGCAGAGATAGATTTAGTAGGATTAAGGCGCGATCGCCACCGTCCAGGGTTAAATAATTTACTTTCCCGTCAGCGATGGGAATTATATGCTCAAAGTTACAACCAGTCAAAATTTTACCCACCCAACACCATGCTAAATCCAGCAGTAGACCGCAAACATTTTATCCAAACCCAAGAGCAAACTATTAAACGTTTGAGCGAGTTGGGGATAATTTGATAGGGAGCAGAGGGGCAGGGGGCAGAGGGGCAGGGGAGGCAGGGGAGGCAGGGGAGGCAAGGGAGAATTTTTACCCAGTTCCCAGTTCCCAATCCCCAATCCCCAATCCCCAGTCCCCAATCCCCAATCCCCAATCCCCAGTCCCCAGTCCCCAGTCCCCAATCCCCAGTCCCCAGTCCCCAATGACTAACCCCATAGAAGTACGCAATCCTCGTACTGGCAAATTTGATTATGTAATTATCCCGCCTCCACCTAGGTTGCTAGCACAGCAATGTAACCGGGCGCGGCGGGCGCAAACTCGCTGGTATCAACTGGGTGTAGAAGGTAGAATTGCAGCCTTACAGGAATGGAAGCAAGCGATATTGTCTGAACGCCAACAACTGACAGAAGCTTTAGTTAATGATACCGGTAGATTATCCATATCAATATTAGAAATTGATTCTTTCCTGGCCAGTATTGACCGTTGGTGTGATTTAGCACCCGATTTACTGCAAGAATCTGCTAAAAATACCAGCATCCCGTTTATCGCCTTGCAACAAACATCAGTTCCCTACAGCTTAGTTGGGGTAATTAGTCCGTGGAATTTTCCCTTGTTGCTGTCGATGATTGATACCATCCCGGCGTTGCTGGCGGGTTGTGCTGTAATTGTTAAACCTAGTGAAATTGCTCCTCGTTTTGTTGCGCCTTTATTAATAGCACTCAATAACGTTCCCAACCTACGAGATGTCTTAATTTTTCTTGAGGGCGCAGGGGAGACGGGAGCAGCTTTAATTGACTATGTAGATGTGATTTGTTTTACGGGTAGTGTTGTTACAGGACGAAAAGTTGCAGAAGCCGCAGCAAAACGCTTTATCCCGGCGTTTTTAGAATTGGGAGGGAAAGATCCAGCGATCGTTTTAGAATCAGCTGACTTAGACTTAGCTACATCAGCGATTTTGTGGGGTGCTGTCGTCAATACTGGGCAATCATGTCTCTCCATTGAGAGAATTTACGTTGCTGAATCTATATTTGAGGAGTTTTATCATCAACTTATAGCTAAAGCTCATCGTCTTCAGCTAGCCTACCCCAACGTTGAAAGTGGACAAATTGGCCCTATTATCGCCGAAAAGCAAGCCGAAATTATCAAAAATCATCTTACTGATGCAGTAGACAAGGGTGCAGTCATCCACTGCGGTGGTAAAGTTGAGGAATTAGGCGGTGGTTGGTGGTGTCGTCCCACGGTGCTAACCCAAGTCAATCATTCCATGAAAGTAATGACCGAAGAAACTTTCGGCCCCATTATGCCTGTGATGCCATTTCCCAGTGTTGAAGAAGCGGTATACTTAGCCAACGATGCCATATATGGACTCAGTGCAGCCGTGTTTGCTGGTTCGGAAGAAGAAGCCCTACCCGTTGCTCGGCAAATCCAGGCAGGTGCTATTAGTATTAATGATGCGGCTCTGACTGCGATCATGTATGAAGGAGAGAAAAACGCCTTCAAATTCTCAGGTTTGGGCGGTTCCCGCATGGGTGCAGCAGCCCTCAAGCGATTTATGCGAAAACAGGCATTTTTAATTAAAACTAACTCTGCCCATGACCCTTGGTGGTTTGATCATGGGTGATAATTCAATAGTTGTCATGTAGTGTGCATTATGGCGTTAAGCCTAACGCACCACCTAGATTTATACAAGGTGCGTTACGCTGTCGCGTTAACACACCCTACAACGACGACTTAAAGCCGAATATTATCAGGATTTAAAAATGTCTAACATTAAAGAAGGAATGCCTGTACTTGCCCGTCATGAAGGTGATTGGATTGGGATATACACTTTAATCGATACATCAGGAAAAATTCTTGATCAACATGAATCTCATTTAAGTTGTCAATTCCCAGAAGATAGCCCCTATCCTTACTACCAAATTAATCGCTACAAGTGGGCTAATGGTAAACAGGAAGAACATCAATTTCCTGGAACTTATCGTGATCAAACCCTGTGGTTTGATACAGAACGCATTCAAGGCAAAGCTTGGGAAATAGACGACTCTACAGTAATTTTGTGGTTTGCTTACAAAACAGTACCAGAAATGTACTTATATGAAATGATTCAAATTAGTCCAGATAATAATCATCGCGCTCGCACATGGCATTGGTTCAAAAATCATCAAATATACCAACGTACTATTATCCAGGAAGAAAGGCTAAAATAGTAAGCTGCTATTTTCAGATAAATCTGAGGTGCGTTCCATGAGCGATCGCACAATTTTCTGTAAAACTGAAATAGCAACATATTATTCTTAAATAATTGGTAATAATTTCAAGTTGCGACTTGATAAGGTAAACGCATGGCAAAAAGTGACAAAATAAACTTTTCTACTCCTAGTGGCTTTCCTGAATTTCTGCCCAGTGAAAAACGCTTAGAATTATATTTACTAGATACCATCCGTAGAGTTTATGAAAGCTATGGATTCACACCTATTGAAACTCCCGCAGTAGAAAGGTTAGAAGTCTTGCAAGCTAAAGGCAATCAAGGCGACAATATTATTTATGGTATAGACCCGATTCTGCCACCCAATCGCCAAGCAGAAAAAGATAAATCAGGTGAAACAGGTTCAGAAGCTAGAGCTTTAAAATTTGACCAAACTGTGCCTTTAGCAGCGTATATTGCCCGTCACCTAAATGACTTAACCTTTCCCTTTGCTCGTTACCAAATGGATGTAGTTTTTCGAGGGGAACGAGCTAAAGATGGGCGGTTTCGCCAATTTCGTCAGTGTGATATTGATGTCGTAGGGCGGCGTGAACTCAGCCTATTGTATGATGCCCAAATGCCAGCAATTATCACAGAAATCTTTGAGGCAGTTAATATTGGTGACTTTGTAATTCGCATTAACAATCGCAAAATTTTAACTGGATTTTTCCAGTCTTTAGCGATATCAGAAACTCAAATTAAATCTTGTATTGGCATTATTGATAATCTCGAAAAAATTGGCGAAGCTAAAGTTAAGCTAGAATTAGAGAAAGAAGGGATTAATCCAGAGCAAACACAAAAGATTGTTGATTTTATCAAAATCGATGGTGATGTTGATGAAGTGTTAGATAAACTTAAACACCTCTCACGAAACTTGCCAGAATGTGAACAATTTAGTTTAGGTGTCGGCGAATTAGAAACAGTAATTGCAGGTGTGCGGAATCTGGCAGTGCCGGATAAACGTTTTTGTATTGATTTGTCTATTGCCCGTGGTTTAAACTACTATACTGGCACAGTTTACGAAACTACCCTCATAGGACATGAAGCTTTAGGCAGTATCTGCTCCGGTGGCAGATATGAAGAATTAGTCGGGATGTTTTTAGGTGAGAAAATGCCGGGAGTTGGCATTTCTATTGGATTAACTCGCTTAATTAGTCGCTTACTGAAAGCTGGTATTCTCAATACCTTACCTGCAACACCAGCGCAGGTAGTGGTAGTAAATATGCAAGAAGATTTAATGCCGACTTATTTAAAAGTTTCGCAGCAATTACGCCAAGCAGGTATTAATGTTGTGACTAACTTTGATAAACGTCCCTTGGGTAAACAATTCCAAGCAGCAGATAAACAAGGGATTCGCTTCTGTGTGATTATTGGTGCTGATGAAGCAGCCGCACAAAAATCATCACTCAAGGATTTGCAAACAGGTGAACAAGTAGAGGTAGCATTGGCAGATTTAGCTGAAGTAATTAAACAGAAATTGGTATAAAGCAGGAAATAGGGTACAGGAGAAAGGGAACAGTTGTTGTAGAGACGTTGCATGCAACGTCTCTACAGAATTTATTTGGTGCAGCTTCTCATAGAATTGGTATTACGCGCAGGCTGCAAGAGCTACAGCGTTCACGTTTCCGTGTTACGCGCAGGCTGTAGCAGCTTCCGTCTTGACATTTTTTGAATTTAAAATGCAAAATACCCTATCGGGTTCGCGGTAGCGTCTCGTAGAGAAGCGACTTGTCATTATCCTTAAACCTTCTGCCTTTCTTCAGTCAGCAAGGTTTCTGATACTATGAATTCAACTAAATCTATACCTGCCAAAAGTGCGTGTTAGAACCCCTACCGTCTTACAAATGGAAGCAGTCGAATGCGGTGCAGCTTCCTTAGCGATTATTCTTGGCTACTACAATCGCATTGTCCCCTTAGCCGAACTCCGCATTGAGTGTGGGGTTTCCCGTGATGGAAGTAAAGCTTCTAATTTGATTTTGGCTGCTAGACGCTACGGCATGGAAGCCGATGGCTTTAAGGCAGAAGACATAGAACAACTGCAAAAATTGTATCCTCCCTACATTGTGTTTTGGAAATTCAATCACTTCCTGGTAGTGGAAGGATGGAATAAACATTGGGTGTTCCTCAATGATCCTGCTACTGGCCCCCGCAAAATTTCTTGGGAAGAATTTGACGAGGGGTTTACCGGGGTTGTGTTGGTGATGGAACCCGGAGAAGATTTTGCTGAAGGGGGACGTAAACCCAATGTCATCTCAGGATTAATCGACCGATTACAGGGTTCATTTGCTGCCATTCTCTACTGTGTTTTAGCTGGCTTTCTGTTGGTACTGCCCGGTTTAGCGATTCCGGTGTTCAGTCAGGTGTTTGTGGATCAGGTGTTGGTGGAAAATCGTACCGAATGGTTGCGTCCTCTGATTTTAGGGATGTTTCTCACCACGGTATTTCAAGGATTACTGACACTGTTGCGACTGCGTTATTTGCGGAAGCTGAGGATTAAACTGGCTACAGCAATGTCTACGCGCTTCCTATGGCATATTCTCAGATTGCCTATTAGATTTTATGCCCAAAGATATGCCGGAGAAATCAGCAATCGCGCCAGTTTGAATAATAAAGTCGCTCAGGTGCTTTCCGGTCAATTGGCAACTACAGTCATTGATGCGGTGATGGTATTATTTTATGCCTTAGTAATGTTCGCCTATGACGGGGTACTGACGTTAATAGGCATCTGTTTTGCTGCTATCAATGGGTTAACCTTGCAGTGGGTGGCACGATATCGGGTGGATGCTAATCTCCGCTTAGTACAAGATTGGGGGAAAGCAGATGGAGTCAGTATTGCCGCACTCCAAAGTATAGAAACCTTGAAAGCATCGGCATTGGAGTCAGATTTCTTTTGCCGATGGTCTGGTTATTATGCCAAAGCCATCAACGCCCAGCAAGATTTGGCAGTTACGAACCAGATATTAGGAGTTTTGCCAATTCTCCTCAACTCGTTAACTTCCATGTTCATTTTAGTGGTTGGGGGTTGGCGAGTCATGGATGGCAACCTCAGCATCGGGATGTTGGTGGCATTTCAAAGTTTAATGCTGAGTTTTCAGCAGCCTGTGAATACTTTAGTTGATTTCGGTAGTACCGTCCAAGAATTAGAAGGGGATTTGAATCGTTTAGATGATGTTTTAGGTAATTCTCTTGATCCAGAGGTGGAGAAGTCGCAAGTTATCCCTAATCATCAGTCTAAAATATCACTCACAAAGCTGCAAGGTTATGTAGAGTTACGGAATATCACTTTCGGTTACTCCCATGTTGATCCGCCGTTGATTGAGAACTTCAGTTTATCTTTGCAACCAGGACAAAGGATAGCTGTAGTAGGTGCAAGTGGTTCAGGAAAATCTACCCTAGCTAAACTCATTTGTGGACTTTATCAACCTTGGGAAGGGGAGATTCTCTTTGATGGGATTCCCAGAAGCGAGATTCCAAGAGAGGTGTTGGCGAGTTCTCTATCACTGGTGGAACAAGATATTTTTCTGTTTGGGGGTACAGTCAGGGATAACTTAACTTTATGGGATGATACTTTATCAGATGAGCAGCTAATAAAAGCTTGTCAGGATGCAGCAATTCATGAAGCGATCGCACAACTTCCAGGAGGGTATGATGGTCAACTATTGGAAGGTGGTGTAAACTTCAGTGGCGGACAGCAACAACGCCTAGAAATTGCCCGTGCTTTAGTGAAGAATCCGGCAATTTTGGTGATGGATGAAGCGACTTCTGCTTTAGATACCCAGACAGAACAAATTATTATGGAGAATTTGCATCAGCGCAACTGTAGTTGTATTTTAGTAGCGCATCGCTTGAGTACCATTCGGGATTGTGATGAAATTATTGTTTTGGAAGCCGGTAAAGTAGTGCAGCGCGGAACTCATGAGGAATTATGGCAGCAAGGGGGAGTATATCAGCGTTTGATTTCTTCAGAGGAAAGTTAGAGCAGGTGACAGGTGACAGGTGATAGGTGACAGGTGATAGAGTTAAAAGTTTTTGCTTTTGAATTTAAAAAAGGTCATTAAGGTAGCCCAAAAATTTGTAACTGCTAACTGTTATGACCCCAAAATAGCGATGCAGTGCTTTTAATGTTGACCGGGTGACTGGGGGAATTGCCGATACGTCAATTCATCGAGGTAAACCAAATCTTACAGTCTACTAAAAAAGGATTTTGACCTTTGTTAATAGACTGTGGTAAATTCAATGGAAAATTTATTGGCTCGCAACAGCATCGGCCAAATCGGCAGGTTACGATTGCGAGGTTAAGGTTGCCGGAGGTTACAAATGATGTGGATTAAGAACGACGTTACCTCCAGCACTGACTTCCGCCAGGTTGTCAATTTTCTTTAACTCTCTTTTGGCTTGTTCTAGCTTTTTTTGTTCTAGCTTTTTAGTTTTCATAGTGTTTAACCGTGGTCGTTGTTTAATGCTCTACTCTTTTAATTATGCCGTAGTGGATTAATTTAAATTAAATCACGTTATTGCAGAAATTTTGAATGCCGTTACAAAATTTTTATCATTGCTTGTCGGAACATTTTTTAAGACTTTGGTTGTGTTTTCAATCCTATCTTTCTAAGTTGCTGCTCGAATTAAACTTTCAAATATATTCTTCTGTTCACACTTACCTTGAATTTGAATTGGAATATTTTCTGTTAAATAGTAAGCCTTAAATTGTAGGGTGCATTCAAGCAACGCGTAACGCACCAATATTATACGGTGCGTTACGGCTAGATATCATTTGGTAAAATCCACAAATCCTTACATAGCAGTAACACACCCTGCTTAATATTTACTTTATAAATAGGCTCTAACTAATCACACCTCTTTTCAAAGTCACATTGCTAAATTTGTGTACACCTGGTATTTTACTAACGCTTGTACCACCAATGACTTGATTTAGTTGTTCCGCATCGAGTTTATCAAGGATAACATCCAGATTTTTTTGCTCTTGATTGGAATTAATATTATTTAGCTGCATTGCTTTGATTCCTCCAATGGTTAATGATTCTCAAGTTTTGTAGTAGTTACTTGTAATTAGTAACAACAGTTTTGTAGCGTTCGGAAATAAAAAACCAATGACGATGACCACTTATCCAAGATTGCAATCCAGCTATATAACGCTGCATTTCGGCATCTACTAACAAGCTAAAAGAAGGTAGCTGTGAAACTAATTCACAAAATGATTTTACTTCAGCATCGTGCATTTCTTTTACTTGTTGAATTGCTTCTGCTAAAGTGCAGTTACGAGTCTGATGCAGGATGATCACACAATTATGGTATTGTCCTGCTTCATATTCCTTCTGACATGAAATGATATCGTTTGACCACAATACGATGTTATTAGTCGTTAACCTGAGAGCTTGTATAGTGGGATGATTAACAAACTCTGAACCAAACTCCATTTCCTCAACCAACTCAATTAAATCTAATAAAGGATAACCTCCTCCAATGTAAGCACGCATCTTCAGATAAGTGTTAAGAGTTGGTTTTATCCTTGCACAAATGTTTCTGGACTCCCAAGCTGAACCATGAATAAAACCTTCAACGTTTTGGATAAAATTATTGTAGCAATTCACTGAGCATTGCCTTTTCACTCTCTGACGAATATTTGCCAAAGCATGAGTTAGTGGTTCATCTTCCTTTACAGGATTAATACCTTTAAGAATCTCAATCAAGCGATGATTAAGTTGCCAGAGATAGTCAATTTTTTCCTGTATTGCCATGTCTTCGCTTTTATCATCATAGATAAATGCCCAACCTAGAAAATCTGTAATTATCTCCAAAGACGTTATAGAAGCAGTAGGATAAGTATAGGCTGCTAAGAGATGAAGTTTAATCGCTAAGACTTTGCGAATTGTAGAATCATTGACTAAACTAAAACTATTTAGCCATTCTAAGAAGTGTAATTCTGCATCTTGAGCATTTGTATTAATAGAGGATGAGAAAGGATAAGTGAAAGTGGGGATTGTAAATAATTCCATATTTTTGTCCTGTAATTTTTTTAGCCAAGCTAATCGTCATTCATTTTTCCAGACTCATTAGCTTGTAGTAAGGGCTTTAGCCCTGTTTTTATGCAACTTAAATACTCATTAGCTTATGGCTCTTTGAGTTATCCTGTCAAAATGAGTTTTCGATGTTTATCGAAAATAGATTGTGTATCCAGAGTCCATATAAAATATATTGATTTTTTTACATAGTGCTTCTGTCACACCTGACAAAGTAGGCTGTTTGAGATTGTCCACCAGTTACGCTATCTAGCTGTTTCAAATTGAGTAATTGAATTTGTGCTTTATTGCAGTTTAATTGTTGTGGATTTGTGGGCTTTCGTTTGTTGATTTTCATGCCGTTGCACTCAGATAAAATATATAAAAAGCCCATTTCTAAGAATATTTAAAATGGGCTAAATTGCATGGTAGAGTTTCATTGATTTACTCAATACTTGCCATGCTTTATTTTGGAAATTTAGTAAGCTCCTCTCCATTCTGGTATAGTGGGAGTTACTAAATCATCGGGACGAGGCCTTCCTGAAACCGCACCAGCAGATATCTGATTCAATTCATCCAGTGACAGTTTTTCTGTAGGTTGTTGTTTGGTTTGCAGTTGTTTGTTTTTCATGTTTTTAATCCTTGAGTGTAATGTTGGGTTTTAACCCCTTCCCTCGCTACATACGACAGTCAAAATTTTTTATGCACTATCTGCCGTTGATGAATGGAAAAATATTTAAGTAGAACGACTTGAAAAAAAACGAACTATGTAAAGTAACGTAAAAAAATTGCATTTAGTTCGTAGTAAGGACTTTAGTCCTCTCATAAGGACTAAAGTCCTTACTACAAACCTTTAATTATTTACACCGTTCTACTTAATTGGGCATGATCACTCATCCATCTGGTAAAATTCAGGACACGATAATACACCCTGTCCCATGACAGAAAAAGCCTTACAGGAATTAGCATCAATCCTGAATCCCACCGCCAACATTCCCCTAGGAGAAACGCCCCTATTAATTGCTGTGGGTGCTGTCGGGAAAGCATTGGGTATAACTATTCGTCCTCCCGCCAAATCCGAAAATCTGAGTGGACACGATGCAAACTTGGAAGGAATAGCCCGTGCTTCTGGTTTCCGTATCCGTCGAGTTACCCTCACCCCCAACTGGTGGAAAAATGATTGTGGAACTCTTGTGGCTTTTACTCAAGAAGACAATCAACCTGTTGCTTTACTAAAAGTTAAATCTACTCGCTATGAAATACTTGACCCTGTAGAATTGACGCGCACTCCTGTTAACCGTCAAACTGCTGCTAAACTCGCTGCGATCGCCTATACTTTTTATCGTCCTTTACCAGATAAAGAAATTACTCTGGTGGATATCCTGCAATTTACTCTGCAAGTCAGTACCGCAGACTTACTAAAAATTCTCGTGGTGGGAGTAATTGCAACTTTGTTTACAATGTTTACCCCGCAAATTACGGGTATTATTATCGACTATGCCATTCCTGATGCAAACCGCAAATTATTAATCCAGATGGGTTTGGGATTGTTAGCGGCTAGCTTTGGAGTGGTGATATTTCAATTAGCTCAAGCTTTTGCCCTGCTCAGATTACAAACTAAAGTTAGTTATGATACCCAAGCGGCTGTTTGGGATAGATTGCTGAAACTCAAACCTGCGTTTTTTCGCTCCTATTCCACAGGGGATTTATATAACCGCGTCTCTGCTATTAGTCAAATTCGCAACCGACTAAGCGGTGCAATTTTGCGAATTTTATTTACCAGTGTCTTCTCATTGTTAAATTTGGGACTACTGCTATTTTATAGTTCTACTCTGGCATTAGTGGCGATCGCGATCGCTCTGCTCATATTTCTAGTTACTACTATCATTAGTCTCATCACCCGCCAAAAATCCCGTCCCCTCCAGCAGCTTGCGGGGGAAATTCTGGGACTAACAGTGCAGTTAATCGGTGGCGTATCTAAACTGCGAGTTGCGGCTGCTGAATCAGAGGCGTTTGCTTGCTGGGCGAAAAAATACACTCAGCAGATAAAACTGATGTTGAGTACCCAATTTATTGAAGATGTGCTGACTGTCTTTAATGTGATGATGCCAACAGTCAGTTCAATTCTAGTTTTTACTTTGGCTGTTTCCTTAATTGAACAGTCTGAGGGAGAAACAAAATTATCTACCGGCACATTTCTAGCATTTAATATTGCCTTTGCGACATTTATCACGAGCGCGACGAGATTAAGCAACACCGTCATAGAGATTTTAGATATCACAATTTTATGGGAACGCGCTCAACCTATTTTAAAAACAACACCGGAAGTAGATCTGGAAAAATTTCATCCTGGCAAGCTTTCCGGGCAACTGAAATTACATCAAGTTAGCTTTCGTTATCGCTCAGATAGTTCTTTAATTCTAGATAATATCACCCTAGAAGCCAAAGCCGGAGAATTTATTGCTATTGTCGGGCCATCGGGAAGTGGCAAGTCTACTATTTTGCGATTGTTGTTGGGATTTGAAACTCCAGAGACGGGAACAATCTCTTATGATGGCAGAGATTTATCTGGGTTGGATGTTGCAGCCGTGCGCCGACAATTAGGGGTAGTGCTGCAAAATGGGCGCATTATGAGTGGTTCGATTTGGGAGAATATTGCCGGAGGTGCAATTGTTACCCAAGATGAAGCTTGGTTAGCATTGCAGATGGCTGGATTAGCCGATGATGTGGCAGCAATGCCGATGGGGATACATACGATTATTTCTGAAGGCGGCGGCAACCTTTCCGGGGGACAGCGACAACGGTTATTTATTGCCCGTGCATTGGTACATAAACCGCAGATTTTACTGTTTGATGAGGCAACATCGGCGTTAGATAATTACACTCAGGCGATCGTGACTCAAAGTTTAGCTCAATTGGGTGTTACTCGTGTAGTTATTGCCCATCGTTTGAGTACGATTCGTCATGCAGATGTAATTTATGTGCTGCAAGCAGGGAAGATAATACAGCAGGGAAGTTTTGAAGAATTAGCTGCCGTTGAGGGGTTATTTGCTGATTTGATGGCGCGACAGAAGACGTAATTTGTCCAGTCCGAGAGCATAGCTTATCAATTGCCTGCGATCGCGTATCAATCGGTATCTGATGGTTGATTGATTTACTCATCTGTTGCTATGGTAATTAAAGGTGCATCACCTGTAAATACTTTGAATCAAAATTAGTGATTAAAATTTATTGTGAATGATAATTTTAGATAGAGTGATTGATTCTTATATATGCCTTCTAAAAAACCGCAGATGACGATACGTATAGAACCAGATGAGTATAGATACTTACAAGATTGGGCAACCAGGGAATTTTTATCTGTACCTCAGTTAACTAAGGTCATCGTTAAAAGAGCAATTGCCGAAAACAAACAAACCAATCAGGAAAAATCAGCATGACCAACTCACAGCCACTAGAAGACATAACCGCGAGAGTGGATGATATTGACCAGCGTTTAGATCAGCTTGGTGATGAAATTGATTTAGTCCGCACCATCCAAGAAGGTGTAAGACGTGAAACCCGTTCTAACAGTCAGGCACTAGCAAGACTGGAGAGAACAGTTACAAACTTGGCTGATATTGCACGTTTACACCAGCAAGCCTTGAGGCAATCTGAAAGACAGTTCCAAGAGTTTCAACGTACAACTAACGCTGCTTTAGAGAGAGTTGATAGAGTTTTAGACTACCTGATCCGACAATCAGGTGGTCAGAGCGAAGGTTAACGGTGGTGTGGACTGGCTAAAATAGCGCAAAAATATGGTTATTGTAGTGTGGCGAATGCACTAGACGAGCTAGAGAGCTTATCCCCCAAGAAAATTTTCATGCGATACCAGTACCGCCACATCCTGTTCTACCACCGGTTACATTTTTCAATTCTTCCAGTGAGAGTTGGGAGAGAGCCTGAACGTCAATTCTTGATGATTTGCTTGTCTTGGGCTGAGGTTGACAATTGGCTTTTTTCATATAAAGATACCTCCGATTCCAGAAATGAGAGTATAAATTTTTGGTATCGTATACTGATTCAATGTCAATTTTCAAGATTTTTACATCTTAAATTACAATGAATGTCTGATAAACAACGCAGTATCTTTCGTCAACAAGCACTCGATCGCCTATCTTCCCCAGAACGGTTAGATCATTTAATGCAAGTTGTCAACCCTAAAGATTGGTTATCTTTGGGTGGATTGGCTGTGTTTGGGGTTTTAGGTGGACTCTGGAGCGTGTTTGGTACTATTCCCATGACAGTTACAGGTAAGGGAGTGCTAATCAATCCCAGGCGGGTGGTGCAGTTGCAGTCTCCTATATCGGGACAGTTGCGATCGCTCAATGTGAAAGACGGACAATGTGTAGCCAAAGATGATATTCTCGCCTCCATCGATCCCTCCCAACAAAAACAGCAATTACAGCAACAACGGGATAAACTAGCTCAATTACAACAACAAATCCAACAAACTACTTTACTGCGACAACAACGCACCCAGTTAGAAACAGAAACGATTATTGCTGAACGAACAAGTTTAAAACAACGGTTGCAAGATACGCAAAAATTAGCTCCCCGCCTGCAAAATGAAGGATTAAATAGTATTTCTCAACAGCGTCGCAGTCTCCAAGAACGTCTCAAAGATGTAGAGGAATTAACCCCTGTACTCCAAACCAGAGTAGAAAAGCAACGGGAATTACAAAAGCAAGGAGCAATTTCTGAAGAACGGGTATTACAAGCAGAACAAGAATATCGCCAAACCCGTCAAAATATCTCGGAGATTCAAGCACAGTTACAGCAATTACGAGTCCAAGAAACAGAACAACAACAGAAATATTTAGAAAATAACAATAATATTACTCAAATTAATGCTGAGTTAGAAAAGTTAAATAGCCGTAGCAAACAACTAGAACAGAATAATTTAGAAACTGCTAATACTGATAAAAATCAAATTCAGGAATTGCAGCAAGCGATCGCTCGTTTGGAAACAGAAGTCGCAGAGAATAGTACCATTAAAAGTCCCCACGCTGGTTGTATTGTAGAAATCACCGCTACTGTGGGGCAGTATCTCATTCCTGGCAACCGTTTAGGAACTTTGCAAACATCAGGACAAGCCAACACCATGATGAGTGTTGCCTATTTTACTGTACAAGATGGCAAACAAATTAAACCAGGAATGCCGATTTTAATTACACCAGATACAGTCAAACGGGCAAGATTTGGGGGAATTGTCGGGGAACTTACGCAGGTATCTGCATTTCCTATTACCTCTGAAGGTGCGAGTTCTGTAGTTGGAAACCCGGAATTAGTCCAAAAATTAATGGATCGGGAAGGAGGTAAAATAGAAGCGATCGCACAGTTAAAACTAGACCCCAAGACATTTAGCGGTTACAAGTGGTCATCTTCTGATGGGCCAAAATTGGCAATTTCACCAGGAACAACTACCACTGTCAGAGTCACAGTAGAAGAGCGATCGCCGATTACTTTTGTTTTACCCATTCTTTCAGAATGGAGTGGAATCGAAAATCTCTAAACTGAATTGGTTAGTTGAGTAACGCCCCTTTTTAAATAACGTCCTGTGGGTGAACCTAGAACCTGTCCGTTGTGATAAATCAAATTTCCCCGCAAAAACGTACTTTTCACCCTTCCTGTTAACTCCATGCCTTCAAATGGTGTGTAACCTTGCTGTGATTCCGACTCAGCCGCACGCACCACAAAGGTTTCATTGGGATCTAACAGTACCAAATCAGCATCGTAACCAATAGCAATATCGCCTTTTTCTAGCACCCCAAACCGCCGCGATGGGTTCCACGATAGTAACTTAGCCATGTGGTTGTAAGACATTCCCCGCTTACTACCTTCACTCACCACACCAGAAAGTAAATATTCTGTACCACCAAAACCAGACTTTGCTAACCAAATATTATTCGGGTTTTTCGCACTGATTTTTTGTTCCGCAGAACAGCAAGCATGATCACTAACTATCCAATCTACTTGATGGTTGAGTACCGCTTGCCATAAATATTCCACATCAGCACGGGGACGAATAGGCGGATTGACTTTTGCCCAAGCACCATTAGGACTATTAACATCTAATAATAAATGTCCTACAGTAACTTCTCGCCGAAAGTTGATGTGAGGAAAAGCAGTTTGCATCGTCAAAGCTGCTGCCATTGCTTTACGCGAACTCAGATGCAATAAATTGATATTTACACAGTTAGTCTCATGGGCTAAATAAGAAGCAATGCAAACGGCTAACCCTTCAGAATGAGGGGGACGTGCTGCACTGTAAGCGTGTAGTCCACTCAAGCTAGAATCATTCTCCACGATTTTGGTATAGGCATTGAGAATTTCTGCAACTTCGCAGTGCAAACTTAAGCTGATAGTATCTCGCGCTTCCGGATGTTCTGCCATCAAGCGAGTTATACCCCGCATAATAAACTCAAAATGGGCGAAGTCGTAGCGTTCCTCTTTATTAATCATCAAAAACAGGTTTTGCTGATCTGACAAACCATGCAACCCATAGCCGCCATAAAACATGAAAATTTTAAATGAAGTTACACCATGTTCTGTAAACAGTAGCGGTATTTCCTCAATATGTTGACTAGCTATAGGTGCAACATGATAACTGTAATCTACAAAAAAATTATCTGCGGATAACGCTAATACTTCTGGAAAAAAATCGCGGTAGGAACCACCTTTATTGAGATAATATTGTCCTGTACGAATGTAATTTAGGCTAGTCGTGACTCCTCCCATTGCCGCCGCTTTACTTTCAGTCACTGCATCTTTGTCTAAGGGTTGATAAATACCGATGTGCATATGGGCATCTACAACCCCAGGAAAGCCTAATAAGTTTTTCGCATCAAATACTTCTTGGCTTTGGTCTGCGCTAATATAAGGGGCAATCTGGGCAAATTTCCCATCCTTAATGCCGATATCAAGTAATTCGACAGCATGATCATGGGGACGAACTACCCGCACATTTTTGATAATTTTATCTAATACAGGAGGTTCAGACACAGTAGACCTCACACTAAAATAATTACAGGAGCTAAAGTAAAACTTTAGTCAGGAATTCCCACATCCTATCGGAAGACCAGCTAAAACCCATTAATATGTAACAGTTTTTTATTCTGACTTTTCACGTTATGTGGAAAAGTTTACGTAAAACCTAACCCCCTAACCCCCTTCCCTAGTAGGGAAGGGAGAAATTTCAAAGCCTCTCTCCTTGTAGGGGAGAGGTTTGGAGAGGGGTTTTCCAGATCCCGTGAAAAGTCAGTTTTTTATTAAATTACCTTCAGGATAAAAACCAATGGCAAGTTTTAATGAGTATCATCTCAACCCAGAAGCATTTACTTTTCTTAAACCTTTTCAAGAGCAATGGCAAATCATTAGAGATGAGTTTACCAGCTTTACTCAGCAAGCATCTGAGGCAGAGTTAAAATTTACTTATGATGTGTTGGGACCTAAAAGTAAAACTATTAAAACCAAAGGTAGTTCAAAATATAGTGCATTTGGGATTTTATTCCAAGGTTTTTTGATTGAAGAATATATTCAGTTACATCAAATAAAATATCCAGATTATGGCACAGATGAGGCATCAGCAAAAGCACTTGCCCTAAGAGAGAAATATTTTCCTAATTTGGCTCAGGTAATAAAACAAGTCAACTTAAATAATGATAATGTCATCAGAAACGTGTATTTTGGGACATTCCATCCAGGCTTAGATATTAAGCTCCATGTTAACTATAACCCTCACATGAATCGTGGCTATTTAGGATTGATTGTACCGGAGGGAGATGTGGCTATGAAAATATGCCATGAGCAGCTTTATTGGTATGAAGGACAGTTCATGGTTTTAGATCATAGCTATCCACACTGCCCCCATAATTATACTAATTACGATAGAACTGTTTTAGTTGTAGACTTTTTTAAACCGGATCAGCCGAGAGCAGAAGTAATCCAATTTGAAAAGGAGCAAGTGGCACAACGTATGCAAGATAATCCTTACAGTTTAGGTGTTTTTGGTAAGAGTGATCAAGCGAAAGAAGAAGATTTTATCAAGTATGGTTTAGCTCATCAATTAGAATGGGATAAGGCTTTATCAGTTTAATATAGGACTTTCATTTGATTTATGAACAGTTTATAATTTTTCTGTTTGTCAATTCTGGGTGCGGAATGTAATATTCAATATTCTAATGTTTTTTCAGCCAATCTCCAATACCATAAGGGTCTGGCAAAGGAGCAGATACGTGTTCGTGTCGTATCTGCCAGCTATCAAACTCATTTTTGTGCAGAACAAATGTAGCACGGAATTCTTTTTTGATCAGTTTATCTTGTAAGTCCACTGTTATTAGTAGTATTCCGGCAATCCAAGCCATTTGTTCATATTCCTCGATGAAGGGGCCTTCCACCCACTCAATTTTTTCTAACTTGAGCGCAGAATCACAAAAATCCTGCCATCCTTTGGCAATATTGGTATAACCAATAGTAGAGTAACGAGGCCCTTCTATAAAAACGTAAGTATTTTCTTGAGGAACATAGTTTTGACAAATTTTAACTACTTCTTTTCTGATAATTGCGTGAAAAAAGCTATTTATTTGCTCTAATGATTTGGCCATTGTAATTTTTAAGTATGTCCAAGTTCTTCCGCAATCTCTTCTATATCCTGGTTTTGTTCTGGATATTTTAGCGCCTCTAATTCCTGTTGAATAATCCGAAGTATACGAGAAATATATTCTGCTTGCCATCGCTGGCGTTGTTCGGCTGCGGTTTTGTCAGGTTCGTAGGCATCTATTTCAGATTGACTGAGTATGCCTTTATCTGCTAAAAGACGCTCTATAGTATCCAAACGTTCGCGTGTAACTGCGTGTTCCATCGCGATCGCCATAGTAATATTGAGTAATCTCTCAACAGCAGGATCTGCAAAGAAATAAGGACGTTTACCCTTACTCTTATTGCTTGCTAACAATATGTCATCAATATCTTGCATAATTACTGCTTCCAAGCTCCAAATACATTCCAAATAGGAGAACGTCCATAATCTTCTACTACTTCATCGATTGTTTGAGCTTCGGGGATGTCATTGACTGCTTTAATCCCAATCTGGATGAAAGCATCATTTTTAAAACCAGTCTGGAGCATAATGTCTTTCACATCTATGTCGTGCATCTTAGACCAAAACGGTTCATTGTTGTAATAAGCATCCCAATCGCGAATAAATTGTTCATATAAATCCATGTCTTTGGTGTACTGTGGTTGTTCAATATGAAGAGTTAAACCATCAAACGCCAACATACGATAAATCTCTTCCATAATTCGGTGCAGGGTTTTATCGGAAGTTTCATGCAAAAACATCGTCGTTTGTATCCAATCAAATGACTCATTTGCAAAGCCTGTGTTTGCTCCATCCAACTGCATAAATTTTACGTTTTTTATCCCCAAGTCTTGAGCGCGAGCGTGTCCATATCTCAACATGGGAGCGGCTATATCAATGGCAATTACTTCCGCATTTGGATAAGCTTGCGCTATGGGAATTACATTGTGACCCAATCCACAACCTATATCAAGTATGCGTTGGGGCTGAAATTTGGGAACCTCATTTTTCAGCCATTGTGTAATAGCTCTACCTCCGCCATCGTTCAATCTTCCTAGTAAACCCGCAGTAGTCACAAATAGCCCAGAGTCATAATTGGCTGCGGCTGTCACATCTTCTGCGATGATTTCTGTATAATAACTACCAGGCATACAGTGATGATCCATTACTTGAACATAATGGGGAATTTTCAAGTCTGGATTGAGTTTAAGTGTATCTTTTCCCTGATTTAAACGCTGCGCTTTTTGTGCTAGTGCATCGGCTTGACGTAACACCAGTGAACGTCCTGCTTGTTGTCTCATTTCCATTGCACATCTGCGTAAAGCACTCCAAGCCTGATAGTAATCGTCTTGTTTCATGGCTTGATGCACTTCTTCGCGTGTTTGAAAGTCTCGTCCGGTTTCCTTTTGAAAATTTGGGCGCACACGTTTTTCATATACAATCTTGTTGCCAGGAGATATAACTGTTGCCAAATAATAATTTAAATTGGCTAAAAAATTATAGCGAGCGATTTCGTCATGCTTTGCTTCTGGAAATACCGCGTGCTTTTTAACTTTATTCCAAACAGGAGGTAGATTATTACTCATAGTAATTTCTAGTGCAGAATTTTCTGATGATGCTACAATTTTCAACTGAAGACTGGCTGGAGAATGATGGCAAAAATTACTGAACAGGCTGACAAAAAATTTTAATGCCTTGCTGCGACCTAATGACGAGTGTAGGGAAGCTCAAACTTGGTTTTTAATTTCTGTGCTGCAAATGCTAAAGCGACTGCTAATAAAGAACCTGCAACAGCTACAGGTGAAACCCAAGAGTTATCTGTAAGTATAGCTAAAGCTGCCAGTGCGATCGCTACCCCCAAAAAACTTTGTTTAAGTAAGTTTGTCACCTGATAAGCTCGATAGCAGGAACTACAGATTTTGGTGTGGCGTTCAAATCTATCTCCTAAAGATGAACTAGGATTGCTCTCATCCATGTGAATATGAGGCTTCGAGGTAGAATAGCCTTGATAATATGGTAACGATGCACCATATTTATCTAGCCATTTGCGGTACTCAATCACTAACATATCTGAAGTTTTAAGTGGCAAATATAATTCTTTTAGACTCTGCCCCGAACGTTCGACTTGTTCTTGTACTCCTTTGATCATATATCTATCTTCCTCCACTACTCGGTTACGAAATAAGTGAGATAACCAACGCGGCTCTAGCTGATTTTTTCTCCTAGTAGAAAAGTTTTGAAAAAATCTTGCCAAAACACGGCATTGGGTGGGATTTTTAGGCAGCAAATAAAGAGCTAAACCAGAATGAAACCCTGGCTTTGGTAAATCATAAAATCCATAGACAACACTATTGGGAGCCAAAAAATCCAACTTTACCCATTTGGCATCAGGTGTTCTAGTATCTCGATATCGGCCTTTAATCCCCGTAATTGAGGTTGCCAAAACTTCAATTTCTAACGGTTGGGCATCTTGGCGATTCATTTCAGAACCGTGGTGATTGATGGGAACGTGTGCTGGGTCGAGGGCATTTTCTATAAAATAGGTTTCATCATAAGGTACTTCAAACACATAATCTAAGCTAAAAAATTTGGGATCATCAAACTCTAGTAAGTTGGGAATGCGTTTTTCATCAACTGCTGCTGCTTCCCCAGCCCATATCCAGACAATACCTTGATGTTCGACAACTACATAAGACTTAACACAAGTATTTTGGGGAATTTTAGCATCATGGGCTAACTGGGGAATGTGCAGACATTTACCATCAGTACCAAATTGCCAACCGTGATACAAGCACTCAATTCTGCCATCAATGATTTGTCCATCGGAGAGTTTAGCCGCACGGTGGGGACAAATATCTGTTAAACATCCCAGTTTCCCATCTGGCGTTCTGAATAAAACTAAGGATTGATTATATAAAGAAAAGCTGTAAGGACGGTTTTTCGGTAAGTCTTGTAGGAAGGTGATAGGATACCAACAATTTTTCCAATCCAAATCTTGGTGATTTGTTGGTATGGGCAAGGGGACGATTGTTGGTTCTGTCTCTTGCTGGTTAGGGCTTATTGTCATATACTTTTCCTCAGTTTGTAGCTAGGAAGATGCGATAACAGCAGACCTCAAACTTAAATTATTTTGTGTGGTAATACTGCCAAAGCAACGTTCAAACTTTGGATGTTTAATGTTATGCCTTGAGGATGATAACTTTATGAGCAGATATCACTAATTTATTGATGAGCTTGGATAGCATACACCACAAGATAATTAAACCTAGTGTATATCCAGTTATTGATCATGGTAAAAAACTCAGAAAATACTTTAAAAGTGGCTCAACAGGCATTTGAATACTTAACTCAAGGACTAGCCACAGGAGAATGGCAACCATTTCTCGATATGCTGACAGAGGATTTTACCTTTTGGTTTCCCAAGGGAAAATATCACGGGTTAAATGTGGGTAAAGCACGAACCAAAGAGTTTTTGCAATACGTTTCTGAATCTTTCCATCCCGGACTAAAGCTAGCATCTCTAGACCACGTTACCAGCAATGCAACAACAGTGGTCTTTGAATTTCGAGATGAGGGACTATTACTAGGACAGCCTTATAAAAATCGCGTCGCAGTTTCTTTGGATGTGCGAGGCGACAAAATTTGTGGCTATCGAGAATACTTCGGTAGCGATGGCAAATCTTATTGAGTTAATTATTGGTAGCTGTAATTGCTTGCAATTCTTTACACTTCGCCTCTGCTGCTTGATAAGCTTCTAAGTATTCTTTACCTCCCAACATGACATCACCATAATATTCATAAGGTGCATCACCATAGATTGGTAGGGGATCATCTTCTGGATAATCTTCTTTTGATTCTTCTATGATTGCCTTGAGCTGCTTCACACTAAAGCTATGGGCGGCAAAGTACCACAGTTGTTGAGAGTTTTTATGCAGGTGTGGTAATGTGGGGTCAACAATACGGTTGTCTATCTCAATCCAACCATGTTCTCTGGGTTGGTACGGTCTACCCGCGCCAACTACAAAACCCTGGATATACCTTGCTCCCTCAGTCGCCAAGGCTGCTTTATAAGCATTATCGAAGGGTTTTTTCGCCTTGCTTTTAATGCTTTGGGCAATTTGGATGGACAGTTCTTGATCCAATTCTTTGTTCATCGATGGATGGAGTGAGGTTCTTATTCTCAAGTCTATTACAGACAATGGAGTCAGAACAACCACAACCATATCGGCAATGTCAGTAATAACAGCATAGCTCCTACGGCTAAAGTTGTGACTGCGAGATTGCGGTCTAGATTAAAAGTTTCGGCAATGACTAGGGAAGCGAAGGCAGGAGGCATAGCCATTTGTAATATAATCACTTTGGCGGCTGGCCCAGTTAATCCTAAAAATGGCAAAGTGCAGCCCAAAATCAAGGGAACAATCAGCATTTTAATCACTAAGCTCATTCCTACCTGGGGTAAGTTGACTAAAGTATTGAGTTTTGCCAAGCGCATCCCAATTAAAACTAAAGATAAAGCAACTGTAGTCCAACCTAATTTATCTAAGGTGAATGCTACCCCATCAGGAATGGCGATTTGGCGGAGTAATAAGCCAAAGCCAAAACTCCAGATGGCGGGGTTAATGAAGATGGCTTGAGCTACTTGAGTAATTTGTCTTTGATTTTGACCATTGTCGCCAAAATGAGCGCCTAAAGCTACACCCAAACCATAGGCACCAGGAAAAGACCCCAGTAAATCGTAGAATAAAGCCCAAGCAAAGTATTCTGGGCCGATCATTGCTAAGGTGATGGGGAAGCCTAGATATCCTGTGTTACCAATCATGGCAGCTAGTAGCAAACTACCTTGAGTTGGCTTTTGGGGGATGGTGCGGCTGAAATAAGTTTGAGCTTTGATTCCCAGCCATGCTAACAATGCTCCTAGTAGAATAGCAAGATAAGCGATCGCCGGAGCAATCCAAATCCTCCCAGATAAGTCAGCTTGACGTAAAAAAGCGATAATACTAATCGGTACTCCCACCCAAAACAGGAATTGAGCTAAACGAGTAGGAACTGTAGTCGGTAGTTTACGTCCCAGCATAAAGCCAATGAGGACTAATCCCACAAGTTTGACGTATAGTTCTAGAAGATTTATCAATGTTGTGTCTGGGGATATAGATGTAAAATGCTACCCAATCAGTTTATTTCTATCCAGTCTACAATCTGTGATGAATATTGAATATAAGCAGGAGTTGTCCTTTGAATAAAGCTGGATATTCTGGAAAACCGCAAAACTCATTCGGTGAACCTAGTGATGATATTCCAGTAGCTTTACGCGATACTCCTGATGTCGCGCCTAAGTCAAAGTTGCAACCCTTGGTGTTACTGCTGGGGGGAACAATAACATTTGTGCTGCTGGCTATTATTAGCGGTTTTTTGTTTTCCCTCACCGCACCGAAAAAAACCGCCGAATCTCAATCTTTACCAGATAGTTCTCTACCTACACCAATGCCGACTACCTCTCCCAATAATAGTGACGTTGTATTGGGACATTTGGCATACCCTGAAGCACCTGCGTCTGAATTGATACCCATTAGCGCCGATGGACGCATCAGATTGCGAAAAACCGCAGCCGCCAGGTATCAAGCGATGGCTCAAGCAGCGCGAAGTGCGGGTGTAATTTTAGTACCTATTTCGGGCTTTCGTTCTGCGAGAGAACAGGAGCAATTATTTTTTACCATTGGCGCTCAACGCAATCAAACCCCAGCGCAAAGAGCAGCTTTGAGTGCGCCGCCTGGCCATAGTGAACACCATACTGGTTATGCTGTGGATATTGGGGATGGGGCAGCACCAGCTACGAATCTGCAAGTTATCTTTGAAAATACCAGAGCTTTTCAATGGCTACAAGCTAATGCTGCTCGTTTTGGCTTTGAGATGTCCTTTCCCAAGGATAATCCCCAAGGGGTGAGTTATGAACCTTGGCACTGGCGTTTTGTAGGCGATCGCGATAGCTTAGAAACATTCTACAAAGCTAGAAATATTAAACCAGCTAAAATAGCTCGATAATATTACTATTTATTAAACACAAATCATTTCTGAATAACTAGATGCCCAACTTTTTTGAGAAGTTGGGCTTTTAATTTTTGTAATCTTCAGCAATTAAATATCAAAAAAACCGTATCTAAATCATTATTAATGCAGATTTATTTAAGTGGAACGTTGTAAATAATTAAAGGTTTGTAGTAAGGACTAAAGTCCTTACTACGAAATAAATACAACCTTTTACATTACTTTACATAGTTTGGTTTTTTCAAGTCGTTCTACTTATATCCGGATATATATTGACAAAATTCACTTATTTTTAAGGAGTGAGATTCGAGTCTTTATCTGTACTGCGATTTTGTAAACTGCTGAGATTACGGCTAGCTATATCAGCACTAATCCCCCATAAAATTAATCCTAAATAATCAGAAAAAGGTTTAGAACCAAAGGTCATGCCGTTATCTACATAAAGTGAACCAAGACCGACTAAAGACAATCCAATTAATAAAGTGAGCGATAAAAATGGTCGGATCATCCAAACTGTAACACCAATACGAACATCATCCGATACACCAGAGAGTAATACTAAGAAATCTTGTACATGGATTTCCCAGTTAGACTGCTGGGGTAAATCGTGAGGTGTAAGTTTATCAGCCCGAATTAATGAATCATTGATGCTGCTGGCTAATTCCAGAGGTAAAAAAGACTGATTTTGCATCAGGTTCTTGTTGATATTCATCTTTTGATGCAGATTACTTAAATCTCTCATAATCGCTGTCATCATTTTGTTGGCTGCGGGATCGTTCTTTTGTGCTATTAAATTACGTGTTTTAGCAATATCTTTTTGCAACTCAAGAGCAATTTTACCTAAATGAGATGGCTCTTGAACTTCCATTAATTGATTTTCTATTTGTCGCAGTTTAGTTAGTGCTTCTAATCGAGATTCAATAGCATCTATTTCTGCTAAAGCTTTATCGATTTTTTCCCATCTAATTAACTGTTCTACCCAGTCAAGCATCCGTTCTAATATTTTCTGATCTTCTGGGTTTTCCACCTCTTTGATAATGCGAGATTTGAGGCGATATAATGCTTTGACGGCTCTGGTAATCTCACCACCAGACTCTTGCATATATTTCAATAAACGTCCCAAAGTCACACCAAAGATTAACACCATCAGAGGCAAAATTGGTCCAGAACGCATTTTTAAATCTACTGGGATAACTAATCTTTGCGTTTGTCCGGATAAAGTCAGGTAGATAGCGCCTGTATAACGATCTGGGGGGATGACAGAGCGATTTACAGTTAGAGGTATGCCCATGATGCGATCGCTTGGTAAAGTGATGACACCTGGGGGTAAACTCACCGTCTGTTCTGTTAATTGATATCCAGTTTGCTCGCCTTTGAGGATGACTTTAGTATCAATGATAGTTACAGGTGCTTGCGTAGGATTATCAAATTGGAGTTGCCATTGATTTAAAAATGCACTCGCTGGAAGTAAACCTTGAGCAATCAAGCAGTCAAACCAGCCTAATAATCCGTTGCAGTTGACTAAGCGCAGTTGAATTTGTTCTGTACCCGCTATAGGTATAAGATTTGGTCTAACTTTAGCAATGACTGTCAGAGGAATAGTTTTTAATGGCTGTGGGGATTGATTGGGAAGAAATATTTGTACTGTACCTTCATAAGTTCCAGGTAGACGAATATTTGTTACCCGTATTTGAAAGTCTTGCGGAATCCCAACTGACAGTTTTGATTCACCTGCGATGACTATTTGCTGGCGGCTGATCATTTCCCCGCCTTCTTTGCGTCGTAAATCTGAAGGTAAAAACACCAAATTCTCGATATTTTCTCCCTGATAAGTCAGGCGAAGATTGCCAATTAAAGGACTTTCTTCACCCAACCAACCAGTAATATTGAGAGGTTGATCACTAGCATCTACAACTATGCTGGCAACAGCCTGAACTTTAACAGGATAAGACACCACCATCACAGGCAACAAACAGGAAAGTATCCAATATTTCATGAACAATTCTCAGGAGTTAGAAGCTAATATGTATCGAACTAGCGAGTCTTCAGTTCTGAAAATATCTGCACAGTTACCCGTTTACCACTGAAGCAGCTCGCAATCACTAATCTTCTAGCACCTTTAAATTGTAATCCAGTATTAAGTGGGGGGTAGGGAGTGAAGAGAGGAAAAAGTTCTACCTTCCCTTCCCTTGTCCCCTATCAACTCACCTAGTCGTACAACCAAGTATTAGCAGAAAAATCCTCTGGGGACTCATTTGGTTGTGTGGGTAGATTTTCAGTTATGCGGTGAGATTTTCTGTAAGTAACTGGCTTATAACTTGGTTGTGGTTGTGGTTTATGAACTGGAGGTTGCGGTTTTTCTTTTAAGGATTTATTTTCTTCTATGAGTTGGGAATTAGCTTCAGCCAGTTGCAGTACAGTTTTTTTCGCGTCGTCAAGCTCTTTTGTAACTCTTTCTACGGAAGCTTGTTGTTCAGTTAAAGCTGATTGCAAGTCAGCTATTTGCTGCTGGAGGGCTGTTTCGCTTTGTTGGGATGTTTCTAAACTGGCTTTTAGTTCTTTAATGGTTGCTTCTAAATCTGCTTTGGTGGGATTTGTACGCTTGTTAGTCGGTATTTCTAATGGCTGCTGAGAAGTTTCATCTGGGGTTGTAGCTTCTTCTTCTACAACGGCTTGAGCATTGACTTCAATTGCAGGTTCACCTTCGGAGGGGTTAAATTTTTGTGCTTCTTCTTGAATTAAGTCGGAAAGACTTTGTTTTCTAGCCATTATTTTCTCCAATCACGCTGTATTTCTTCAGCTACGCGGCGGTAGTCTGACTCCGCCTCTCTAGCATTTTTGCCTCGCCACTGATTAATTGCCACACCCTCCAATGCTGCCCGTTCGTGGGCTTTATAAATCCGAATGAAAGACTTGCAAGCCGGAATTCCTAAGCGTTGGAGAGTATTCTGGGCTTCTATTGCTTCATTTATACTCCGTGTATCGACTTTTGTGAGTAGTACCCGATGGGGAACACCAGCCGGAACGACAGCTGCCTTAACTGTCTCAATTAGGGCGGCTAAATCCATTGCGGCTGGGGGTGTAGGTAACACTAGATAATCTGCGATCGCTACTACTGTCGCTAAGGCTTCGGAGTGGAGTGCCGGCGGCGTATCCACTACTACTAAATCGTAACCTTTGATCGCTTGCAGCTGACTTAAAAGTTGGGGATTTGTTTCTTGAGATAAGTCAAATCCCATACCATTCTGATTCCGCCCAAACCACCAGCTAGCAGAACCTTGAATATCTGTATCAACAAGAATAACTTTTTTCTTCTTCCCAAACTGAGCAGCCAAATTAACTGCGGTAGTCGTTTTACCGACTCCTCCTTTACCGTTAAGAATAGCGATGATTTTTGGCACTACTAACTCCCGACCCTGCCTTACATGAATATACCGCTTTGTGTCGCCAGCAGTAGCAGAAAAACTTGCCAAAATAAAATTTAGTAGCCCTGAACTCCTACAGGTTTCTATGACAGTAACTCATAACTTACCCGACGGGCCGAGAAAGCATTACTTACTCCGAGTGTTCAAGTTCATTACTCAGCCAGTGGAGTATTTGGAAGATTTTGCCAAGATTTACGGTGATAACTTCACAGTGTGGCGAAAGAATAGAGAAAACCAAATTGTCTATTTCAGCCATCCCCAAGCCTTAGAGCAGATTTTTACATCTGATGCGAAATGTTTTGAGACTGGAGGAGGCAACGGCATTTTAAGATTTTTATTGGGTGATCATTCTGTAATTTTATTGGATGGCGATCGCCATCAGCGTCAACGGCAATTATTAACTCCACCTTTTCATGGTGAAAGAATGCGGGCTTACGGCCAAGCAATTCAGGAAATCACGCAACAAGTCACCGACGAATGGGAGATTGGCAAACCTTTTAATATCCGCGCCTCTATGCAAGAAATCACCTTGCGTGTCATCTTGCGGGTAGTGTTTGGGGTAGATGAGGGGGAAATGTTTCAAAAATTGCGGGAATTGCTGACTTCTGTATTAGACTTTATCAGTTCTCCCCTCATGTCTACCGCTTTCTTCTTTAACTTCATGCAAACAGACTTAGGTGCATGGAGTCCTTGGGGGCGAGTGGTACGTTTGATTCAGCAAATCGACCAATTAATTTATGCTTTGATTGCGGAACGTCGGGCTGAGTCTGGGGAAAATCGCCAAGATATTCTCAGTTTATTAATTTCTGCCCGTTATGACGACGGACAGCCAATGTCAGATGTAGAATTACGTGATGAATTAATGACAATGTTGGTTGCAGGACATGAAACCACTGCTTCTGCATTAACTTGGGCTTTTTATTGGCTTGATCAATTACCAGAAGTCCGCGACAAGTTATTACAAGAACTAGCTACCCTTGGTGTAAACCCAGAACCAAGTAATATTGCTCGTTTGCCTTACTTAACAGCCGTTTGTCAAGAAACCTTAAGAATATACCCCATTGTTATCGGTGGATTTTTAAGAACTGCCACAGCACCAATTGAAATTATGGGCTATCAATTGCCCAAGGGAACATTTGTAGTACCGAGTATTTACTTAGCCCACCATCGCGAAGCGGTATACCCACAGCCTCAACAATTTAAACCAGAACGCTTTTTAGAAAGGCAATTTTCCCCCTATGAGTATTTGCCTTTTGGTGGGGGGAATCGTCGCTGTATAGGTTTAGCCTTTGCTCAGTATGAAATGAAAATTGCATTAGCAACGATTTTATTGCAGTATCAATTATCTCTGGTGAATAAACGTCCCGTGCGTCCTGTGCGTCGTGGTTTAACTTTAGCCGCACCAGCCGGAATGCAAATGATCCCCACACCGCAGCATAATGTTGTACGCACGTAGCCACAGATCTTTACTTAGGTTAGGAATAGGGAGTGGTGAGTGGGGGGAGATGGGGGAGATGGGGAGGCAGAGGATCTGTAGGGTGCGTCAGTGTGAGAAAACCTAACTATACCAAGAAGCTTTAGCTTGAACTGACAGAAGCCTCTCACTTACCGCAATAGTTATCTATAACTCATAAATAATCTTACACAACAACAACAACGATTATTTATGAGTTCTTTTTATTAAGCTATATTAATACTAACTACACCTTTTACACAACGTGTACAATGAGGATATGTTAGTTCAAAAAGGTCAGCTACTGGATTCAAATCGCCCAATATGGATCGTGCTAGATGACGACTACTTACCCATCGAGCCAATCCAAAAATACCTACGTTACTTAGACAGTTTAGAAAAGTCACCCAACACAGTTAGGGTTTACGCCAACAACCTAAAGTTATTCTGGGAGTTTTTACGAGATAAGCAAATTGATTGGAAGGAAATAAATCTAGAGCAGTTATCGGATTTTATTCACTGGCTAAGAAGTCCAGAACCAGGAGTAGTATCCATTCAACCACAAGTGTCTAAACGGTCAGAAAAGACAATTAACCATGCTCTAACGACTGTCTGTGGTTTTTATGAATTTCATGAGCGATTGGGAGCAACTGAAGGGGTTAATGCTTATCGCTATCAGATGCAACCAGGACGAAAATACAAGCCATTTTTACACCACATAAGCAAAGGGAAGGAAGTTAAAACACGATTACTGAAAATTAAAGAACCAAAAACTTTCCCAGGATGTTTAACTTCGGAGCAGGTTAAAGAATTAGTTAATGCTTGTAAAAGAATTAGAGATAAATTTATTATCTGTTTACTTTATGAAACTGGCATGAGAATTGGTGAGTTATTAGGACTAAGACATGAGGATATTCGTTCACAAGGAGTAAATGAAATTCATGTAATACCCAGAACTGACAATATAAATATTAGTCGGGCAAAGGCAGGATTTGAAAGAGTAATTCATGTTTCCAAAGATTTGATGAAACTCTACTCTAATTATCTGATTGAAGAATATCCAGACGATATTGACTGTGATTATGTATTTGTTAACTGTTGGGACGGTGAAATAGGTCAACCGATGGATTATGGTGCTGTGAATGGACTGTTTAAAAGGTTAGCCAAGAAAACAGGTATTCAAGCGACACCTCATTTACTTAGACACACTCATGCTACAGAGTTAATTAGGTCTGGATGGGATATGGCGTATGTCCAAAAGCGATTGGGTCACGCAAACATTCAAACTACTATTAACACTTATGTTCATCTAACAGATGATGACTTACAGAAAGAATATCAAAAATATTTGACAAAGAGAGATGGCTTCAATGAATCATGACTATATTCCACAAACTCAAGAAAAAAAGACTCAACTTCAGGCAGTTAAAAAATCAACTATAAATTGTCCTAAATGTGGCAGCATAGATTATCATAAAGCTGGCATTAATCCAACAGGAAAACAAAAATATCGTTGCAAACAATGTCAACACAAGTTTGTAATAAATCCATCGGCTAGTCATATAAAAATACTAGACGATTATTGGACTGCTTCAGAATTAGGATTACAAGTTAGCCCACACCATAATGATGGAGATAAACTAAATTTTTCCTCTATTCAACAGGAATGGCTAAAACAAGATATTAAAAGATTTATTAGATATATTGCTACGACAACAACTAGCTTTGAAAAGCTACAAAAATATTTGTCTTGTTTCAGGAATTTTTCAAGATTTATATCTCAAAATAAAATAGTAAATCGAATAGAAGATATAACTCGCTCTGTAATTATCGACTACCTAGATTATCTTAATCAAAAACATCTAGCTCCAGCAACTAAAGGTGAACGTATCTCTGCTATAGCTTCTTTATTTGAAACTGGTGTTACTAATAAATGGTTTAATGTAGAACCTTACTTAATTCGTAAAGAGGATTATCCTAGTCGCCCAAAATCATTACCTCGTTATATTCCAGATGAAGTGATTCGTCAATTAAATGAACACCTAGATGCCTTACCTGAGCCAATAACAAGAATGGTGCTGGTTATTCAAGAATGTGGTTTGAGAGTAGGAGAATTATGTCAACTACCTTTAGATTGCCTTAAGCAAGATAGTAAAGGTGGATGGTTTATTCAATTTATGCGTTGGAAGATGAAGTTTGAAACTACCTTGCCTATATCTATAGAGCTTGCCCAGGCTATTAAAGAGCAGCAAGCTTACATTCAAAAACATTTTGGTAAAGACTATAAATATCTTTTCTGCGGTAGAAAAGCATCGCCAGAATTTATTCCTGAACCTAAAGTTATGACCGACCAATCGTTTGCTAATCATTTAAAACACTTGGCAGAGGAATTTAATATTTGCGATAGCACGGGCAAGAGATGGAATTTTCAGACTCATCAGTTTCGCCATACTGTTGGGACAAGAATGATTAATAATGGAGTGCCACAGCATATTGTCCAACGATATTTAGGTCATGATTCACCTCACATGACTATGGTTTATGCTCATATTCATGATGCGACATTAAGAAAAGAAATAGACAAATATCTTGATAATAAAGTAGTCAATATTAATGGCGAAGTTATTGAATCACTTCATCCAGAATTAGACAATGATAGTGGTCTGCAATGGATGAAGAAAAAAGTTTTGGCTGAAACTTTAGCAAATGGATATTGTGGACTACCCGCACAGCTTACCTGTAGTAAGGGCAATGCCTGCCTAACCTGCGGTGATTTTCGTACAACCATTGAGTTTTTAGACCAACATAAGGAACATTTAGAGCGTACTAATAAAGTTCTCGAAGTAGCTAAAACTAATGGTTGGCAACGTCAAATTCAAGTTAATGAAGATGTTAAAAAAATCTAGAAAATATCATCAATACTCTGGAGGGCAACAAGAATGAGCAATGATGAAAATTCAAAGGTTACTTCATTAGATAAGAAAAGGGCTGGACGTTCTGATATCAGTGATCATGTTAAACAGCAACTTGACTTAATTGGAATTAAACTGAATCCAACCTTAACTAAAACAATTAAGTCAGCAGAGGAAGATACTGTTTTAAATGCAATAAAAGCTTTTAAAGAAGCAATGGCTAGTAGCAATATTGAAAAACCAGGTGCATGGCTTAAAAAAGCTATAGAAGAGGGTTGGATCAAGAATGAAGAAATTGGACAACAATCTGAATTGGATGTTTTTAAGGAATGGTACGCATTAGCCTACAAGAAGAAATTAATTCTTGCCAGCCAAAACACCAAAGACGGTATCATTGTTTACACACAGGACGAGCAGTGGATATCTTTCCAAGAGATGTTGGTAAAATATCCACTGTCAACGTTGTAGAAAGTATTCACAATGTTAAATGCTTATACAGTCAACGTTGTGTACATTGTGGTTTAGATAATTTCAGCGGAAGTGATGAGATGAATGGCAGGGCGGTGATAGCGAAGCGGTAGCGAGTCATCGAGCGTCGGAGTCCCACCCCCGACCAATAACGACTATCACTCGTTGAGGGAGTGGGGTGGGCGACGTAGCTTGCTTCCCTGAAAGGGTATCGCCAAACTTTGGACTAAGGTTCTCAACGCTTCAGACATCGGGATATGCAGAGTCTCTGCGAACTCTTTTAAAAGTCCCAATTCCCTGTCGTTAAGTCTTGTTTCAATCCTGTGTTTTCTTGACATAATTACGACAAATCACCGTAACCATGATATACTTAAGTCGTACAGGTTTAATCAAATTAATAGCTAACCGCTACGCCACTTGCTCTACTTGGGGAGACCCCAAGACCGCAGTGGCTCTCCTGTGCGCCGAACCTTGACAACTCAGAGTATGGGGTTCTACCCAGTAACAGACATTTGTTTGTCGCTTCTGTGGGTAGGTAAAACTCTGACAGTACAAAGGATTGAACATTTTTGTACTTGTTCAAGTCTGCGGAGGGGCATCTCGTGGACTCAAAACAAAGCTCATCGCCTCCGTTCGCGTAGCGTCTCCGTCAGGAGAAGCAATAGCTGGATTGGATGAGAAGCCCACACTGTATGCTTGCATCAGTGTGGGAGTATGTCACAGTCTATCACCTGTCACCTGTCACCTGTCCCCTATTGACTAATACACAAAAAGCATGAGTAATATAAACTACTCATGCTCAAAACAGTTGACATCTGTGTCTCTCCTGATTGCGGAGGGAGGAGAGACTAAAAATCATTTGTAGGTAAATATACGTTATCAACCACCCGCTACAGCAGGAACGATACTTACCTCATCACCATCCTTTAAAGGTGTCGCTACTCCATCCAAAAAGCGGATATCTTCGCTGTTGACATACAAATTCAAAAAGCGCCGTGGCTGTCCATTTTCATCACACAAGCGTGCTTTAATGCCAGGAAAGCTTTTTTCTAAAGAGTCTAACAGTTCAGCAATAGAGCTGCCACTTGATTCTAAAGCAGCTTGATTGTTCGTTAAATTTTGCAGAGCAGTAGGTACTAAAACTTTTACAGCCATAGTTAATTAATAGTGATCAGTTGTAAATTGTCGTCAGTGCCAATAGTCATTAGTCCGATACTAACGACTATTGACTATTGACTCATGACTCATGACTAAACAAGAACTTGTTGCCATTCCAAGCGATCTAAAGTCCGAGAACGCTCTAATGCACGTTCAAAGCTATCGAGTTTGGCATCAATTGTCAAAGGTTCGCCAATGTAGCCTTGTACAGCTTCTTGGGTTTTCAAACCGTTGCCAGTGATGTAAACCACAGTAGTTTCATCTGGATCAATCTTGCCAGCTTCTACTAATTTTTTCAGTACAGCAATGGTAGTTCCACCTGCTGTCTCGGTAAAGATACCTTCTGTTTCAGCTAGCAATTTGATGCCTTCGATGATTTCTGCATCGTTGACAGATTCAATATTACCGCCAGTCTTCTTGGCAATCTCTACGGCATAAACTCCATCTGCTGGGTTGCCGATCGCAATTGATTTAGCAATTGTATTCGGTTTAACTGGTTTAATAAAGTCGCGGTCTTCTTTAAATGCTTGAGCGATGGGTGAACAACCTTCTGCTTGTGCGCCACTGAAACGGACTTGCTTACCTTCTACTAAACCAACTTCTACAAATTCTTGGAAGCCTTTGTAAATCTTGGTGAATAGTGAACCAGAAGCCAAAGGTGCAACTACATGATCAGGTAGTTCCCAACCTAGTTGTTCTGCTACTTCAAAGCCTAATGTCTTAGAACCTTCAGAATAGTAGGGACGTAAATTAATATTGACAAAACCCCAACCATGTGTATTAGCAACTTCCGAGCAGAGGCGATTTACTTGGTCGTAGTTACCTTTCACAGCCATGAGGGTAGGACTGTAAATCAAGCTACCCAAGACTTTGCCAGCTTCTAAATCTGAGGGGATGAATACACAACAGTCTAAACCGGCATGAGCTGCGATCGCGGCGGTGGAGTTAGCCAAGTTTCCGGTGCTAGCGCAAGAAACTGTAGTGAAACCCAACTCTCTAGCGCGGGAAAGAGCAACTGACACCACCCGATCCTTAAAGCTCAGGGTGGGCATATTTACCGCATCATTCTTTATATATAGTTTGTTTAAACCCAGGCGACGGGCGAGACGATGGGAACGCACCAAGGGAGTCATCCCTGTTCCCACATCAATTACATTGTCAGTGGCGACAGGCAAAAAGGAACGATAACGCCAAATGGAATTCGGCCCAGCTTGAATTTTTTCACGGGTGACAGACAAACGCAAAGCATTGTAGTCATACTTCACTTCCAAAGGCCCAAAGCATAATTCACATACATGACTAGCTTTGAGTTCATATTCCGCGCCACATTCTTTACATTTCAATGCACTGAAAGCGGCGTTGCTGGCTTTGGTAGGTGTGGATACTGCCTGAGTCATAGTAACTATCTTTCCCTGTTTGTCTGTCAACTGTTGGCTGAATAGTATCACGAGTAAAAATACCAGTCAAACATACCCGACAATTTTTATCGGGTTTACCTAAAGTATTGAAAATACTGGAGTTATGAACGTTTCTATGCTCTAATTCAAAATTCCCAATTTAAAATCAATTTTTGAAAATAGGAGAAATTGATACCAATCCTGAAATTGCTTGGAGAAGGAGTTGACTAAAACAGGGTGTAGGGTGCAGGGTGTGGGGGAAGAAGAGAAAACTATATTATTTTTACACCCTGCCCCGAAACCACCTTCGAGTCAAAGCCCCCACTGATTTCCCCTACACCCTACCCCCCATACCCCACACCCTTCTTTTTGACCATCTACTATCGGAATACACTAAATCACACTCATTTTTTTAGTACAAAAAATTACGGCTTAAATGTATAGGCACTTAAGTAATTCTGCTAAACAAAAAATTAATCAAATTTTTTAATACCAGTATTTAAACTGATTTTATATAAGAACTTTGTGATTTAAGGTTCTATTGTTGAGCGATCGCTATGTGCCAAATCATCAACTCTATATCAGTAAATCAAACTGCATAACCCAGAAACTGCTAACAGCTAACCCAGTAAAGCAAATGTTTATTCAAAGCTGGGTTTTATATTTCTTGGTAATTTTTATTGCTTTGAAACTAATTAATTAGCAGAAAAACATATGAAACATACAGCACATCTAGGAATTTAGTAAAATCAGCAAATTTTTCATTGATTTTGCTCAAAACCAAGCTGCATCTACCAAGTAACTACATCCCATGAAATCCTATCAACAAATGAATAAGTCCAGGAAATCTAGGCTTTACGGTGCTTTAGTCACAACAGCACTCCTAGCAAGCGGGTTTTTCCAATTTGTCTCCCCTGCATTAGCTCAAACTACTCCAACTGCCGCAGGTACAGATATCAACAACCAAGCAACAGCCACCTACGAAGATCCGAATAATCCCAATGTGCCAATCAATAGCACTTCCAACACGGTAACTGTCACCGTAGCAGAAGTAGCTGGTATTTCCGTTGTTGCAGGAACACCTTCAGATAGTAATGGCGGAACTATTCAAGCAGGCGATCTCATATACTATCCCTTCACTATCACCAACATAGGTAACGACCCCACACGGTTCCAACTTCCCACCCAAGCTGGTATTACAGGCCCAGGCACAGTAGGTACATTACAATACAGCACTGATGGGAATACATGGATAGATATTCCTCTGGGTGGCTTTACTACACCGTCCATACCAGTCAATGGAAACATACAAGTACGAGTCCCAGTCACAGTAAATTCAGGTGTTACACCTGGTCAAACAATTAACGTGACTTTAGGGGAAACTACACCTCCTGAAACTAATGTTAACTCTCCACGCACTGGGTCAATTAATGATGCTAGAGATGTTTACACTGTAGACAATCCAGATGGCACGCCTGGAGGAGAAGTTACAGGTTCACCAGCTAACGGTGTAGTAGAAGGTAGTGCAGCAGCCTCTATAACTATTGCTCCGAAGTATTATTCTTTGGCTACCATCCTGAAAAATCGCGGCACCTATAACAATAACGGTACGCCAAGCGATCTCACAGGCGATACTATTGATTACAGCTTGAGTTTGCAGGTTAGGTCTACTGATAACACAGGGCAGAATATTACTCCCTCAGCTTTAGCAGGTTCGGTTATACCTGGTCTTACCGGCACAAATATTTTAGTTTCTGATGCGATTCCTTTTGGGACAGAATTAGCAGTAGCGCCAACAGCACCCAGTGGTTGGACTGTAGTTTATTCTACGACTCCTGTAGCCACACCTGCTAACGCTGCTACCTGGATAACCACAGCCCCAGCTTTGTCTTCAGTCACTCGTGTTGGTTTTATTAAACCTACTACAGATGGCGATACATCTACTTACCTGCCTGCTGCTGATGCACAGTTAACCCAATTCTCCGTTCGGGTAGCAGTGAGAACAGGACAGACTGCACCTCTAACTATAGCCAATATCGCTCAAGTATTTGGTAAAACACCCGAAACAAACGCACCTGTACTGGATGAGTCAGGTGATCCAAATCCCAGTAACTTTGATGGGCCTACAGGTAACATGACACCCCCACCAACAACAGATACTAACGGGGATGGTGTACCAGATCAGTTACCGCCTACTGTGCCTGATGGTTATATCACTGACCCAAAAACCGATCCAACTGACCTCAACACAACCGGAACAGATACTAACAATAATAACGGTGGTGATGCTAACAATCCTGGTGCCAACCCTGGTGGTGAAGCTAACGTCTTTACAATCAGCTTTGCCGCAGTTCTCAATGGTCCAGATGGGTTTCCGGCGGCGGTTGGTCCAACTGACAACAATGACGACTTTACCAATAAATCTTCCAATGTTCCGGCCAATACTACTCCAGGGACACTAATTGATCCAAATGTAGTGAATTTCACTAACACCGTTAGAAATGATAGTTCTCAACCAGAAAATATCTCTTTAATACCTACACCACCAGCTAATGTAGGTAATTTGCCTAACGGTACATTTGTGACTATATCTGCTAACAATGGTGCTACAACTGCTACTTATACATACAATAACGGAGCTTTTACATTCACTAATGGTAATGGTGTTGTAGGAGGAAACCCAGTTGGTGCTAATAACCCAGTACGAATTGATAATGTAGCAGCGAATGGTACAGCTAACTATACTGTGGATGTTGACGTACCTGCTGGCACACCACTTTCAACCGATCCTGGTTTTGAACGTGGTTTCCCTGTACCCATCACCGCTTTCATTGACACCAATGCTAATGGTTTGGCTGATGATGCAGCGTTTAACATTTCCATTAACCGAGTATACACTGGCTACTTGCAACTGCTCAAGCAGTCACGGATTTTACAAGGAACAGGTCCAGCAGTTCAAGGTGCAGATGGTACTTTAAGTACAGTTCCGAAGACACCAGCACCTGGAAATATTATTGAGTACGTAATTCAATACAGAAATATTTCTGAACCAGATGTGGGTACAAATAATGTGATTTTAAGGGCTGGTAGTGTGGTAATTACTGAAGATGGCACAGTATTACCAAATAACTGGGCAAGAGATAATGATAGCAATGGTGCAATTGATACCAGCCACGTTCTTGGCTCGGTTCAAGGTGCAGGAACAATTCAATACTTCAGTGGCGACCCTGCTACCAATCTTCTGGGTGGTGAACAAAGTGGTACTACTGCGGCTAATGATGTCACTAGGTATATTCATACCCTGACTAACCCTGTTACACCTGGTCAGACAGGAACATTTATCTTCCAACGTAAGGTGAACTAGCATGAAGATGAAATATTTATTGATTGCCGGGATAGGAACAAGTCTACTGCTAGCTACAGACTCTTTTACCACTCATGTCTCAGGGGTAGCCAGTTGGTTGCAATCTAACAGTGCAGTTGCACAAAGTCCGCAGAAGCAACAAGCTTTACAGTTGCGCCTAGAAGCAGAAAAGCAGGTTTTGACTAAAGATCAGCAAGGTAAGCAAAAAGTTACATGGCAAGCTTTGAAAGGGCAAGCGGTAGTTAATCCAGGGGATGTATTACGTTATACATTGAGTGGAGAAAATAAGAGCGATCGCACCCTCAAAAATGTCACGCTCAATCAACCCATCCCCAAAGGTATGGTGTATGTACTGAAGTCTGCCAATATCAACAATCAAGCTGCCAAAATCACCTACAGCATCGACGGTGGACGTAGTTTTGTCGCCAATCCCACAATTACAGTCACCTTTCCTGGTGGCAAAGTCGAAACTAAACCAGCACCAGCAACTGCTTACACTCATATCCGATTGCAACTTCCTGCACTAGCCGCCAAAAGCATTGTCACAGCAACTTATCAAACTCAAGTGCGTTAGTTGATGACTTTTGTACTGGTTTTGGGAAAAGTGTACTCAATAGTCAGCCGTTGTTTATCTGTTTATTGGATGACATCGGTTGACTGGTCATAATTTTTACTTTAAATGAATGCCTTGATTAGCAAAGGCATTTCAGAGGAGATAAGTTCAGTGATCCGTCTTCGTCAACGAAAAAAAGTCACTCATGGCAATAACTGGTATCAACAGTTAACAGCAACTATTCTCCTGGGTAGCTGGTTGCAGACTATGGTGCCTACCCCGGCAACTGCTCAAGAAACCCGTGTGGTTAATCTCACCAATCAAGCTACTTATACTTATATAGATACTGCTAGCAATAATCGATATCAAGGCATTACCAGCCAGCTAAATTTAAATCCTGGCCCATTAGTTGACCCATTAGGGCGGATTTTAGGTTGTGCAGGCGCACTTTTACCAGACTATACAGGCTTTTCTGTGGGTGTATATGAACCTAACCCTAATGATCCAACGGGGACAGAATTAGGACAATTGGTTTCTTTAACCCCTACAGAAGTTCCAGATATTCCTAATAATAATATTCCTGGTGGTAAAGCTCCAAATAGTGAGAATGTTAATCCCTATTTCATTACTAATAATCCGCCTGGTGTTTATAATTTTCTACTTGATCCGAATAGAGGTCAAACCGATCCAGGTAGAACTTATATTTTAGTAGTCAATCCTCCGGCTAATTCTGTTTATCAGCAACGACGCATCAAAATTGAAATTCTCAACCGCACAGGTACAGCTAATAATAGTGTTGTCCGTTACATTGCTACCTCTTTAGATGGTCAACCAATTAGTCTCTCTGGCGAGACTAGAGTAGAAGACACAGTTGTTTTAGTTCCCAATGCAGAAATAGTGGGACTGGACTTATTAGCTTTTGAATTTACCACTAATATGTGTCAAGCCAATCAGATGCAGATCATCAAGACAGGCGATCGCGCTGCGGCTGAACCAGGAGATACTGTCATCTATCGCCTATCACTCAGAAATCTCTCTGATGCGGCTCTCAATAATATAGTTGTCACCGATAATTTACCTTTAGGATTTAACTTTATACCTCAATCTGTACGTGGTGAAATTGATGGTCAGTCAGTCGCCATCACATCTACACGCAACGGTAGCACAGTCACCTTCCGCACAGATGTGAATATTCCCGTTGGGCAAGTGCTAAATATTGCCTACGCTGCACAATTAACCACTGACTCCTTGCGTGGTACTGGTCGTAATAGTGCCATTGTCAATGCCCTACGTGCTGACAACCGTTTTAGTATCAAAGATGGCCCAGCCACCCATCAACTTAGGATTCACCCAGGTATAGTTTCCGATTGCGGCACAATCATCGGGCGGGTGTTTATTGATAAAAACTTTGATGGAGAACAACAACCCGGAGAACCAGGAATTCCTAATGCAGTAGTTTTCCTACAAGACGGCAACCGTATTACTACAGACCCCAATGGTTTATTCTCCCTAGGGAATGTCTTACCTGGAAGTCACACAGGAGTATTAGACCTTAGCAGTGTTCCCGGTTACAAACTAGCGCCCAACAAGAAATTCCGCGATCGCAATAGCCAATCGCGCCTAGTGCGTCTAGAACCTGGGGGCTTAGTCCGCATGAATTTTGCAGTCACTCCCATCTCCGAGGAGGCAGTTAAGCCATGAAACCTGTAACTAATTTTAATTTGAGGTTGATGGGAGTAATGGCTGGGGCTGTTAGCTGTGTTTTGTATCCAGCTATAGTTCATGCTGAAACTAATAATCACTCCGACTTAGAAAACCCCTCTCCCCAGATAACACAAGAACCTTCAACTATTCCCCCTTCCATAGTAGAGAAGGAGGGGGTTAGGGGGTTAGGTCAAACAACCGAATTAACCATACAGTCAAGCAATCAAGAAGCACCTACACCCCAAGACGAAAATTTTCAGCTTTCGCCAAATGCCATCCCACCATTTCAGCCATCGACTGATATTGAAGTACCCAAAGGTTTAAGCAGACTCACAGAACCAGCCCCAACTACGCCTACAGAAATTGCACCCTTTAAACCAGCAACAGATACACCCTTACCCAATCGCTTACATAAGCTAATCACAACAGAGCCAGAACCAGAAAATTATTCCCAATCCCCAATCCCCAATCCCCAATCCCCAATCCCCAGTTCCCAATCCCCAAAAATCCTCACCCCCACTCCTGACAGCGTTGCAGATATCCCCGCCACTCAGATAACGGTGCAGTTTCCCGTTGGTAATCAACTAGAACTACGAGTCAATGGGGAATTAGTAGACTCTTCTTTACTGGGACGCACAGCCACCGATGCGGATACTGATTTAGTAACGCAGACATGGTACGGAGTTCCATTAAAAGACGGTGACAATAATATCTCTGCACAAATTGTAGGCAGTTCAGAACCACCTGTAACAGTGCGGGTAGTGGTACGAGGAACAGCCAGCAAATTAACTGTAGAAACCGTTGAATCTCGTATACCTGCTGATGGACGTTCTACCGCCACCATCAAAGGACAATTCCTAGACGCAAATGGCAATCGTTCTTATCAAGATGCTGTAGTTACTATCATTCCAACGGCGGGAGAGTTAGTAGGAACTGACTTCAAACCCGAACAACCGGGATTTCAGGTAGAAGCTAAAGCAGGGGAATTTACAGCTACCTTACGTTCTGATCTGAAAGCCCAAACCGTAAGGATTCGGGCAGTAGCAAATGATTTAGAAGCCTTTACTCAACTACAATTTGAAACTGCCCTGCGTCCTAGCCTAGTGACTGGGGTGATTGATTTGCGTTTAGGCGCGAGAGGGACGAATTATTACGGCAGTTTTCGTGATTTTCTCCGCCCCGATAGAGATAGACGCACCCAATTAGATTTTCACTCAGCTATCTTTGCTACGGGTTCTTTTGGCGAATGGTTATTTACAGGTGCGTATAACAGTTCTCGCAGCCTCAACGAAGATTGCAACTGTGATAATCGTCTATTTAGGAGTTATCAATTTAGTGAACAAAACTATCCCGTCTATGGCGATAGTTCCAGAGTTGATGTTGTTGCACCTTCAATTGATAGCGTCTATCTGCGCTTTGAACGTTCCACTCGCATCCCTGGAGTTGCACCTGATTACGCGATGTGGGGTGATTACAACACAGAAGAATTTGCCCGTGCTTCTCAGCAGTTTACAGCCGTTACTCGCCAACTCCACGGTTTTAAAGCTAACTACAACTTAGGAAATCTGCAAATTACAGGCTTCTACGGTAATAATTTAGACGCTTTTCAAAGAGATACCATTGCACCTGATGGTACTAGCGGCTATTATTTCCTGTCGCGGCGGTTAGTAGTTCCTGGTAGTGAAAATGTCTTCATTGAGTTAGAAGAATTAAATCGTCCTGGTACAGTGCTGGAACGTCAGCAGTTAAATCGGGGGCCAGACTACGAAATTGATTACGATCGCGGTACTCTTTTATTTCGAGAACCAATTCTGCGTACAGATATTGATGCCACAGGACAAATCCTCGTCCGACGGATTATTGTTAGCTATCAGTACGACTCTCAAGACTCTAATAGCAACATCTATGCAGGTCGTTTGCAATACCACTTTTCCCGCACCCTCAATCAAGAAAGTTGGTTAGGGGCTACCTACATCCGGGAAAACCAGGGGGTACGAAGCTTTGAACTTTACGGCGCAGATGCCATGATTTCCCTTGGTTCTCAAGGTAAATTAACGGCAGAATATGCCCATTCCAGCAATGATTCGGACGTTATCGGAAACGTCAGTGGCGAAGCTTACCGTTTAGAAGCCCAAGGGGAGATTTTTAGAGGCTTACAAGGTCGTGCTTATTATCGTTATGCAGATACGGGTTTTGCGAATAACGCTACTATTAGCTTTGTTCCTGGTCAGACTCGCTATGGTGGACAGTTAACAGGAAAAGTTTCTACAACTACAAATATTCGGGTGCAGTACGACCATGAAGATAATTTTGGCATTGCACCCCAACCTCTAGATACATTTGAAGAATTATTTTCCCCACGAACGCAAGCCATACCCGGTAGTCAAGTAGATAATTCCCTCACCACCATTGCGGCGGGGATTCAACAACGTTTTGGGAAAGCCACCATAGATGTAGATTGGATTCACCGCGATCGCCAAGACCGAATTGCGACTAACTCCTTAAATAGTACATCTGAGCAATTACGGAGTCGTTTCACCTATCCCCTTACTAATAACCTGACTTTCCAAGCCCAAAATGAACTCACATTATCTTCCCAGAAAGATACTGTCTATCCAGACCGCACCATACTGGGTTTAAATTGGGCGGTTGTTCCTGGTGTTAACATTAGTCTCGCCCAACAGTTTTACAGTAGTGGTCAGTTAGCTGGCAACTCCATCACCAGTTTAAATATCAACGGCGAACATAAACTGGGTATAGATACCACCTTAACGGCGCGTTACTCAATTATCGGTGGGGCTAACGAACTGACTACCCAAGGTGCGATCGGTCTCAATAACCGTTGGATGATTGCACCAGGATTGCGGCTGAATCTAGCTTACGAACGTGTCTTTGGTAACTTCTTCAACCGCACCGCCGCAGGTCAACAATTTCCCCAACCATTTGCACCTGGACAAAGCGCCTCAGCCATCGGTTTTAATGGCGGCGATAGTTACAGTATCGGCTTAGAATACTCTGATCATCCTGAATTTCAAGCCAGCGCCCGTTATGAACACCGCACTTCTTCCGGTGGTTCTAACACCGTGATTTCCGCCGCAGCCGTAGGTAAAATTTCGCCTGCATTGACTGCATTAGTGCGCTATCAACAAGCCAATTCTGCTAATCAAAAGCTGTCGGGACTGGGTGACACAGTGAACTTGAAGTTAGGTTTAGCTTACCGTGATCCTAACAACGATAAATTTAACGCCTTATTGCGTTATGAATATCGCCAAAACCCCGCAGCTATTCCTGACACCATATTTTTAGGTAGCGGTACGGGTTCTCAAGACCATACCTTTGCTGTCGAGGCTATTTATGCACCGAATTGGCAATGGGAATTTTATGGTAAATATGCGTTGCGTAATAGCACTTCTTACTTAGCTAGTGATTTAGCAGGTACAAGTAGCGTAAATCTCGGACAATTACGTGCTACTTATCGCTTGGGATATAGCTGGGATTTGGTGGGTGAGGCGCGTGTCATAGGTCAAGCTAACTATACTGAGACAGGCTTTGTGGTGGAAGCTGGTTATTATTTAAGTCCTAATCTGCGTCTAGCAGCTGGTTATGTGTTTGGTAAGGTCGATGACCGAGATTTTTCTGGTACGCGATCGGCGGGGGGGGTGTATTTGGGTTTGACGCTTAAGCTTAATGAATTATTTGATGGGTTTGGATTACAAAAACCTGTAGCGCGTTAACAATGAATCAATTCAAAATTCAAAATAAAAATAATTCTATGACTTTATGGATGTAGTGTTTGGAAAATTTAAAACCTAACTAATGAAATTTTTATTTAATTATTTACAAGCGATCGCTACTATGAAAACGTCGTTATCAAAAAGCTACCAAAAACAATGGTTAAGTAGCTTTGCTTTTTTGCTAGGCATTTTAGGTTATTGCACACAACCTAGCTGGGCAGAGGGTAGTAAAGAATTAGTGGCAAATGATGGAAACAGGCCTTATGTGGAATGGTCACAACGCTCCACAGCAGGTATTCCTAGGCAGACTACATTTCAAGTTTATGTACAAGCTGGAGAAACAGTTTATCTTGGTTCTAGTGTTCACAGTAGTGCTAACGGAACTCAAGATATTGTCTACCGTAGCCCCTTTAGTAGCCAAAATGGTTCTTGTGATGTCATCAATGGTGCTTTCGGTCATATTGACACAATAACTAAAGAAAATTTAGGACCTGCTCCCCTAGCACTTGGTGGTTACACTCCTTGTAGCTTTATTGCTACAGAAACTGGTATTTATAAAGTTGAGTTTCGCGCTCCTACCACTAATAGTGATCCCACTGTGGTGTCTGAAAACGCACAATTCCCCATAGATAGTACACAAGGTATGGGTGTTGCTGCTTGGGATATTACAGTGGCTCGAAATGGTGTGGCTCAAAAAGGACGCGTATTTACTAACTATATAGCCATGAATATGGGTAGTAATGGCCTGGCTCTTAAATCTAAATTGTATATTCAAACGAAAGACGGATATCTCTATGAAACCGATATGAATGGAATCGATCCTTATGGTTTCATCTTCTTTGCTAATAACCGGGGATATCTTGATAAAACTAACAATAGTACGCTTTACCGGAGTGCCGTTGCTTCCAATAACGATCTGCTATTCAATGGTAACATCCGTGTTCAAGATCCCAGTATTCCCGATACGGCTACAGATATTACCCACTTAGTTTTCTTTAATCGTCCCGCTCCAGAAACGCTAACTGGTTTAGGAATTCCTCTAACAGCTACACCACCACCAATCCCCCAAAATTTTCTCTTTACTGGTGGAACAGGTGGTAGCGGTAATCAAACTTTTGTCGGTGTGGGAGGCTACTTTAGTTTTAATGTTAGTTCTAGTGGTAGTTATCAAATTATTATTGATACTAATAATGATGGCATCTTTGACCCCAGCGTAGACCGGGTATTACAAAATATCATGCCTTCTGGCTTCAATGTAGTAAGTTGGGATGGCAAGGATGCTAACGGGTTAAATTTGCCACCGCGCTCAGAAAATGCACCTTACACCGCCCAAATGACTACTAGAGCAGGTGAATATCACTTCCCGATGTTGGATGCGGAGAATAATACTTCCGGGTTTATAATCACTATGGAAAACCCGCCTGTTACTTTTCCTGCCATCCAAGACGTAAACGGACAAAACATTGGGCCTACCACTATTTATTACAATGACAGCAATTATGTTACCGCTAATGGCACATCTGTAAATTTAAATGGTACAGGAGCTACTAACCCGCGAAATGCTGCCAGAGGTATAAATAGTGCTATGGGAGAACACGAGTTTAGTAATAACTATGGTGATTTTAAAGGCATAGATACTTGGACATATTTCCCTAGTCAGGCTGTCTTTACACCCCTGGTAATTACTACCAATACTCAGGCCAATGTTAGAGGAACTAAATCTGTTCGCTTCTCAGCAGACAATGATAGTAGTGGAACTGTGACTGTAGGGGATACGGTTGAATATACGATTACCTACTCTAATTTAAATCCTGGTAATAGCAACGCTGTAGATTTTGTTATTAATGATACTTTGCCATCACAAATAACTTTTGTAAATGCAACTATTGTGACTCAGACATCAGGCAATAATATCACTTTGAATCCTAGTTACACTGGCACTGGTGCTTTAACTAATTCTGGTACTTTGCGTGTCGGAGACACCATCACCATTAGAATTACCGCCACAATTAACAATGCCAATGCTGGCAATCCGATTATTAACCAAGCCAATGCTAACTTTACAACCCCTGACAATCCTACTGGAACAGTAGGCACAGCGTACACAGACGCAGATTCGGCTGGTGCTACGACTAATCCGCCAATTGTAGGAAATTACTTTGCTCAAACTGCTGATGATGGTTCCAATTTAGGTAATGATCCCAGCAAAACGGATGATGATGAGCCTACACTGTTTACAGCTGTTATCAATCCACCTAACTTATTATTAGTCAAACGTATTACCCGTATTAACAGTCAGGATTTAACCGATCTTGTAGATGGGCGGAGTGATGTAGCTACTACTGCTAGTAACTATGTAGCAGCACTACGGGAGACTGATGACAATGATTTCAAATGGCCAATTGGTTATTTACGGGGTTTAATCAATGGTGGAAATGTTAAGCCCGGAGATGATTTAGAGTATACAATCTATTTCCTCTCCAATGGTCAAGGTAATGCAACTAATGTGAAAGTCTGTGATTTAGTACCTAATAATGTCACTTTTCTGCCTGCTGCTTTTAATAATCAAACTCCTAACGATGGTGGTTTAGCTGGGGCGGATCAAGGTATTGCTTTGGCTGTAGGCTCGAATACAGTATTTCTGAGTAGTATTGCAGATAGCGATCGCGGCACTTTTTACCCAGCCAATGACCCCAATACACCCAGCTTTTGTCCTAGCAGCAACACTAACGGTGCTGTAGTAGTTAACATCACAAGAAATCCAGATTTACCCAATCTACCCCAAGCAACTGGCTCTGGTACACCAACTAATTCCTATGGTTTTGTTCGCTTCCGCGTTCAGGTTAGGTAATAGGCAATAGGAATTAGTTTTCCTCCCCTGCTCCCCTTGCTCCCCTGCTCTAACCACCACTTACGGGGGGAATTAACACTACTTCATCACCATCTTTTAAGACTGTATCGGGTTCGACGAAAATTAAATTAATGCCAAAGCGGGTGATGTCTCGCCATTTAGCTAGTTCTGGGTGTTCCATGATGAGGCGATCGCACACTGCACTCACAGGTGTACTATCAGGAAATTGTAATCTTAGTTCTGACACTCCATAAGCCTCTTGATAAGCGGCAAATAATTTGACGGTAATGGTGATTGCAGAATCGCACATAAAATTTTTTCATACCGATTTGACGGTATGAGGATTTTTGTTCAAAAACGCAGACTAACACGGTAAGAGGTTTGATTTCACAGACACAGATTACACTAAAAATATTTCGCCAATTTAGGTCATGATTAAACTTGGATGTAAGCAGTAACTGGTTAATTGCTGACTCAGATCGGCACAAAATTTGACTCTTAACTCTACCTATGGTTATATACGGTTTCTTAAAATTTATTTAATTTTTGGACAAAATGCAAGCTGAATTCAATTTTTTTCAAAACTGGTATCCGGTATCACCTATTGAAGATTTAGATCCCCAAAAACCAACCCCAGTTACGGTTTTAGGACTGCGGTTGGTAATTTGGAAACCCAAGTCTTCTGAGACTTACCGAGTATTTTTAGATCAGTGTCCCCACCGTCTAGCTCCCTTAAGTGAGGGACGTATTGATGAGCAAACGGGGAATTTAATGTGTAGCTATCACGGTTGGCAATTTGATGCTCAGGGAACTTGTACCCAGATTCCCCAAGCTGAGAATCCAGAACTTGTTACTAAAAATCAAAACAACTTTTGTGTAACTACATTACCAGTGCGCCAAGCCAATGATTTGCTTTGGGTGTGGCTGGATGCTCAATCACCAGAATTAGCTGCTGCTCAAGCACTACCTTTATCACCGCAAGTAGATGCGAATAAAGGTTTTGTTTGGAGTTCTTTTGTCCGTGATTTGGAATATGACTGGCAAACCTTAGTAGAGAATGTGGCAGATCCTAGTCATGTTCCTTTTGCTCATCATGGGGTACAGGGTAATCGAGAAAAAGCCAGGCCTATACCCATTAGTATTGTGCAATCCACAGCCAATTTAATTGAAGCGGTGACTACTGGAGGTTTCCAAACCAAAATTACCTTTGAACCGCCTTGTCGTTTGGAGTATGCCATTAGTTTTGGTGATGCAGGCAAACAGGTAGGACTGATAACTTATTGTATTCCTGTAGCTCCTGGTAAATCAAGAATTGTAGCTCAATTTACTCGTAACTTTGCGAAAACACTGCATCGTTTCATACCCCGTTGGTGGGATCACATCACTAACCGTAATGCAGTTCTGGATGGAGATATGATACTTTTACAGCAGCAAGAGTATTTTCTTCAACAAAAACAATTAACTGAAAGCTGGAAAACTGCCTACCAGTTACCTACCAGTGCAGATCGCTTAGTAATTGAGTTTCGCAAATGGTTTGATGTTTATTGTCGTGGTCAATTACCTTGGTCAGAAGTGGGAATTAGTCATGCAGAATACTCAACCATTAATAGCGATCGCTCTGTCATCTTAGATCGTTACAAACAGCATACCCAACATTGTAGTAGCTGCCGTAATGCCCTGAAAAATATCCAGCGATCGCAAATCATACTGCTGGCATATTCTGCCATTACTATAGCTGGTGCTGCCATCCTACCCGACACCCTCAGACTTCAGCTAGGTTTACCCCTCATCATCACGGCACTCTTAAGCCTTGCTACTTACGCTTGGCTAAAATTCTGGCTAACTCCAAAATTTTACTTCGTAGACTATATTCACGCTGAAAGGTAGGGAGTGGGGAGTGGGGAGTGGGGAGTGGGAAGAAGCAGGGGAGCAGGGGAGAAAAACTAATTCCTATTGCCTATTGCCTATTGCCTATTGCCTTTTTCTAAAAAACCTGCTCCAACTTTTGGAAGTCGCGCTGTACTTCTTCCCACAAGGCTTTGTTATGGGGGTCAGTTTTTAAGGCTTTTTTGAGATAAACTCTGGCTTTGAGGAGTTGGTTTTCATTAATGAGGGCGCGTCCCCAAATTTGATAAGCGATCGCTTGCCATTGGCGTACTTCTGCGTCTTTAGGTAAACGTGCTGCTAAGGCTTCGGCTAAGGCGATCGCTTGGGGAAATCTTCGTTCTCTTAAAAACCGTTGTAGTTGCTCATACGTCTTCCACTTCAGCCTTTGCTCAATTTCCGCAATGTTAGGAGGTTGGCTTGTTGGTGGCTTTTCTGTTGTAACTGTGGCTTTAGGTGCTGTTTTTGGACGGGCAGCTTGAGTTTCTTGGTGGCTAGAGGTAGGTGTAGGCGACTGTTGCGGCCGTTGGGCAGTCTCCTCTGGTGGTACAACTGTCAATAAAAATCTATATGCCTCAGTCAAGGCAATAAATTTATCTTTAGCTTTTTTGTCCCCTGGATTAATATCAGGGTGATATTGTTGGGCCAGTCGTCGGTAAGAGGCTTTAATGTCGGTAAAAGAAGCACCCGACCTTAAACCCAGTAAACGGTAGCAATCTCCGAGATCCATCTTGATATATCAGTGGTTGAATATCTCAGCTATCAGCTACTAGCTGCCAACTGAAAATTTTAATAATAAATAATAATCTTATATTTTATAGTTCATATTTGACAGATTTGTAAGGGATTAGGGACTAGGTATTGAGTATTGGGTATTGGGTACTGCTAATGGGACATTTAGCATATAAGAGAATATTATCCTCTACTTCCCTGCTTCTTCCCAGTCCCCAGTCCCCAGTCCCCAGTCCCTAATCCTAAATCCTAAATCCGTTCTTCAATCACACGGTCAATCAAGCCGTATTCTTTCGCCTCTTGGGCAGACATGAAAAAGTCGCGATCCATGTCTTTTTCGATTTTGGCTAAGGGTTGACTGGTATTGTTGGCATAAATCTGATTCAACTGGCTACGAATCCTGAGAATTTCTCTGGCTTCGATTTCGATGTCGGTGGCTTGTCCACGAGTACCGCCAGAGGGTTGGTGAATCATAATCCGGGAATGGGGCAATGCTAGACGTTTGCCTTTTGTGCCAGCTGCCAACAAGAAAGAACCCATGGAAGCGGCTAAACCCACACAAATTGTCACCACATCTGACTTGATGTGCTGCATGGTGTCATAAATAGCCAAGCCGGATGTTACCATCCCACCAGGGGAATTGATATATAAGTAAATATCCTTACCTGGGTCTTCGGAATCCAAGTACAGCATGACAGCGATGATTTGGTTAGCAATTTCATCATCAACATCACGCCCAAGGAAAATAATCCGTTCCCGATACAGGCGATCGTAGATGCTAATCCAATCTGTAAATTGGCCTCCGGGCATCCGATAAGGAACTTTAGGAACTCCTATAGGCATATTTGACTCCGTTAATAGTTAATTGGGTATGGGGCATAGAACATAGGGCATGGGGCATTGGGGACTGGGGATTGGGGATTGGGGATTCGTTCAACCTCTTCCTTGTCTCCTCTTCTCTTCTGCCTTCTGACTTGAAAATGCTATTTAGATGAGTATCTATATAGCTCAGTCCCGCACCACATTTTTATGCTTGGCTGTGAAACTTGTTTCATCGGGACTGCCTTCTGCCTTCTGCCTTCTTAAAGAACACTAGCTGGTAGTGGGGGATTGGCGAGTTCTTCTTTTTCAAAGACTCGATCAATTAAGCCGTATTCTTTGGCTTGGTATGGAGTCATGTAGAAGAGACGATCCATGTCTTTGGTAACTTTTTCTGGCGGCTGTCCTGTAGTACGAGACAGAATATCAACCATTGAGGCTTTGTTAGCTAGAACTTCCTTAGCTCGAATTTGAATATCTGTGGCTTGGCCTTGGGCGTAGCTCTTGGGCTGGTGCAAGATAATACTGGCATTAGGTAAGCTAGCACGGCAACCTTTTGTACCAGCACTCAGTAACATCGCTGCCATACCCATCGCGGAACCAATACAAATGGTGTGGATGGGGGGCTTGATATATTTCATGGTGTCATAGATGGCGAAGGCTTCGGTTTCAAAGCCGATGGGTTCACCACTATAACCAGAAGTGCCAGTAGAGTTGATATAAATTTTAATCGGCTTTTCGGGGTCGTCGGACTGCAAATACAATAGTTGGGCAACTATCAATTCCGTGACAGCAGGTACCAGTGGCATCCCCAGATAGACAATTCGCTCCTTTAATAGTAAGGAAGGTAAATCTGGCGGCGGTGTCCGGTAGAAGTTATCGCCGTAGTAAGGGGCTTGAACAGCCTTGATGGGGGAAATGTCCATAGCAACTGATCGCCTGATATTGTGCCGTTAACTGTAATACATCCTAGCGCGATGCTAGCTATCTGCAAGTGCGGTTTTCTCGCTCATGGACAAGATAGCCGGGCATCTGCCAATGTTTGGCTCCTAAGATATTCTGAATATATTATCTGAAATATCTTAATGGATGGCTTTATTTAAGTTTTCCGTAGCATTGATGTAGCGATTTGAAGTTATTCATGAATGTATATATCCTGACTAGGATGTTTGGGTTATGAAAGTTAATTTGCAACCTGTTCTCAATGATGCCAATCTCGACGCGAACCAAGCCAGCTCTCAGCGTCAGCTGTCGATTTCTATTTCCGCCGGTGCAGAACCACAAGACCGTACTGTTCCCTTAAATTTATGCCTGATTCTTGACCATAGTGGTTCGATGAATGGGCGACCTTTAGAAATTGTCAAACAAGCGGCGAATCGTTTGGTGGATAGGCTCAAGGCGGGCGATCGCCTGAGTGTGGTAGCCTTCGATCATCGTGCTAAGGTTTTAGTCCCGAATCAGGTGATTACAGATCCAGAACAAATCAAAAAACAAATTAACCGTCTGGCGGCTGATGGTGGTACAGCCATAGATGAAGGTTTACGGTTGGGGATTGAGGAGTTAGCCAAAGGGAAAAAAGACACGGTTTCTCAAGCCTTTTTATTAACCGATGGGGAAAATGAACACGGTGATAACAATCGCTGTTTAAAATTTGCTCAGTTGGCGGCTGGTTATAACTTGACTTTGAATACTCTGGGATTTGGCGATAACTGGAATCAAGATGTTTTAGAAAAAATCGCTGATGCTGGGTTGGGGACTTTATCTTATATTCAAAAACCGGAACAAGCTGTGGATGAATTTGGTCGCTTGTTCAGTCGGATTCAAACGGTGGGTTTGACTAATGCTTATCTGCTATTCTCCCTCATGCCCAATGTCCGACTAGCGGAACTCAAACCCATTGCCCAAGTTGCTCCAGATACGATTGAGTTACCTGTGCAACCAGAAACTGATGGCCGCTTTGCTGTCCGCTTGGGAGATTTGATGAAGGATGTAGAAAGGGTAATTTTGGCTAACATTTATCTGGGCAAATTACCAGAAGGTACACAGCCGATTGCTAATGTCCAGGTGCGCTACGATGATCCTTCTCAAAATCAAATCGGTTTATTCACGCCGAATATCCCCATTTATGCCAACGTTGTCAGGGTATACCAACCAGAACTAAATCCCCAGGTGCAGCAGTCAATTTTGGCATTAGCTAAATATCGCCAAACCCAATTAGCAGAAGCAAAATTACAGCAAGGCGATCGCGTCGGTGCGGCTACCATGTTACAAACGGCTGCGAAAACTGCTCTGCAAATGGGTGATACAGGGGCGGCGACGGTGTTACAAACCTCAGCTACACAACTCCAAGCTGGACAAGATTTATCGGAAAGCGATCGCAAGAAAACCAGAATCGTCTCTAAAACCGTGTTGCAGGATACTTCTTCTTAGATGAAAGTGCAATTGCTCTCAGCTTTAAGTGACCACAATGTTGATGCGGCGCAAGTCAGCAGCCAGCGTCAATTGGCAATTTCCATTTCTGCGATCGCCGAGCAGTTTGAGCATAATTTGCCGCTTAATTTATGCTTGATTCTGGATCAAAGTGGTTCCATGCACGGGAAACCTCTAAAAACGGTGATTGAGGCTGTAGAGCGATTATTAGACCGATTACAGCCAGGCGATCGCCTCTCAGTTGTGGCGTTTGCGGGGTCTGCCCAGGTCATTATCCCCAACCAAGAAGTTTTAGACCCCGAAAGCATCAAAGCCCAAATTAGAAAAAAATTAACTGCTAGCGGTGGTACAACCATTGCTGAGGGTTTGCAACTGGGAATTACAGAATTAATGAAGGGGACAAGGGGCGCTGTTTCTCAGGCGTTTCTGCTTACCGATGGTTACGGTGAAAGCAGTCTGAAGATTTTGAGGTGGGAAATTGGCACGGATGACAGCAAGCGTTGTTTGGAACTGGCGAAAAAAGCGGCAAAAATCAACTTAACTCTTAATACTCTGGGATTTGGCGATCGTTGGAACCAAGATTTACTCGAAAAAATTGCTGATGCTGGTGGCGGGACTCTCACCCATATTGAGCGTCCTGAACAAGCAACCCATCAATTTAATCGTTTGTTTACGCGGGTGCAGTCGATAGGACTTACCAATGCTTACTTGCTGCTGTCTTTAGCACCTCATGTCAGGTTGGCAGAACTCAAGCCTATGGCGCAAGTTTCCCCAGACATTATTGAGTTACCCGTGGAGACAGCCGCCGATGGTAGTTTGGCTATCCGCTTGGGCGACTTAATGAAAGATGTGGAACGGGTGGTTTTGGCTAATTTGTACTTAGGACAGTTACCACCAGGACAACAGTTAATTGGGAATATGCAAATCCGCTACGATAACCCAGCATTTAGTGAAGAAGGCTTGCTGTCCTCTAGCTGGCCTGTTTATACCAACGTTTTACAGGTATATCAACCAGATTTTAATTCCCATGTCCATCAATGGATTTTAACCTTAGCGAAATATCGCCAAGCACAGTTAGCTGAGACGAAATTACGACAAGGCGATCGCTCCGGTGCCGCGACAATGTTACAAACAGCTGCCAAAACAGCTTTACAAATCGGTGACAAGAACGCCGCCACAGTTTTACAAACTTCCGCCACCCGCCTGCAATCTGGGCAAGAACTCTCAGATGCAGAACTGAAGAAAACTCGGATTGCTGCTAAGACAATTTTACAGAGTTCTTGATCCCACAAAAAGCCCAGCAAAATCACAATTCGCAACGATGCTCCCGCCCCTCTCCGCTCTAAGCGTAGCTATGCCGTAGGCTTTACGCAATTGAGAAATCCTGACTTGACAAGAGTTTTCGGATTTGGATCTGTTTCAATATTTTCGTGAATTGGTATAGCTGTAGACAAGGCGATTAGGACATGACTAAAAGCTCAAACTCATTCATGGCATGGATTTTATTATTGCAAGAGTGCCTATTGCCTATTGCCTATTGCCTTCTGCTATATAAATGACTTTTACCTCATGTCCTTTGTAATTCCACTCATCCGCAACAAAAAACCCCAGCCGCCAAGCTGAGGTGATGAGGAGAAGTCCGAATGACGATGAGAAGCTGATACCGAAATTAAAAATTTTAGCTAACGCCCAAGGCAACCAAAATCAAAGTAGTGACGAGTAATGTAGCGTATGCACCTTGTAATGCGTAGCGGCGTTGTTCCTCTTGGGTGGGATAGTTAGCATAGTACATTTCAGGTTCGTTGGCGTAGTTATTCAGAATGCCGTTTTCGTTAATGGTGGTATACATAGTTTTTTTCTGTGTTTGTTAACTTATGTAAATAAATTTAACAATTTTGTTACGAAGTGTCAACCTAACTTGACAATAAAAGGCTGATGACGCTAATAGAATTTACTTATCATGATGGGGAATGAGAGCGCGAGATTTTCCTGGAAGCATGAGCTATGGCAGCAATTAGAAGCCTTAGATGTACAGCAAGCCTTGTTTCCATCTCCAGAACCAAAGATTGATGAAATCGTGCAGCAGTTAGAGAACATCAATCCCATCCCCAACCCTCTGAGTGTCAATCATTTAGCTGATTTAAGAGGTGACTGGCAATTGGTGTATGCTTCTCGCGGAACGGTAATTACTCGCCCTTTGGCATCAGTTGCTGATGTTTGGGGTGGAATAAAAATTAAACGTGTGTGGCAAAGGTTGATTACAGGTGATACCGGAAACATCTCTGCTACCAATGGTGCTGAGTTGGAATTACCACTATTAGGAGACTGGCAATTGTGGACTGAGGGATTTTGGAGTTGGGGTGATGATGAGCAGATGGCAAAAGTGAGCTTTCATTCCTTTGCTGTGCAAGCTATTAAACCCTTTGGGATATCTAGCTTGAGCTTACCGCCATTAAAAATCCCGGTATTAGAATTTTTACGCCAAGAGGCTGTATGGATAACCTCATATTTAGATGAAGACATCAGGGTAGGGAGAGGTGCAACAGGTAATCTGTTCGTCTTTCGCCGTATGATGTAATCCAACCAGATTCCTATGTGGGAAATCTGGCTTATCGCCTCTTCCTACTTTTTTGAGTCTTCCACGTTCCACCATAAATATAAAATGGGTTATTTGCGCTCACAGCAGTGCAGCATTCAGGACAGACAAAAACCCACTGATTGTTTTCTTCAAATTTGACTCTATACAAAATCGGTGCAGTCAAGCTGCACCGATAGCATTGTTTAACTCTACTTTTACCAGACATTGGCCTCACGTCAATGCTGAAGCTTGGGGTTTGGCAAAGATCATTCGTCCTGCTGAGGTTTGTAAGGCACTGGTGACTACTACCCTGAGTTCACCGCCTACATAACTGCTACCTTCTTCAACGACGACCATTGTGCCATCATCAAGGTAGCCAATTCCTTGACTGGGTTCTTTACCTTCTTTGAGAATTTTCAAGTCCAGGTTGTCTCCAGGCAAATAGCTAGGACGGACAGCATTCACTAAATCATGCACATTCAAAACAGGTACTTTCTGCACGCTAGCTACTTTAGAGAGGTTGTAGTCGTTGGTGAGCAATGTACCGTTGATGTCTTGGGCAAAGCGCACTAATTTGGCATCTACCGTGGCAATATCATCATAGTCGGATGGGTTGATGATAATCCGATCTGGATATGCTTCCTTAATGCGGTTTAAAATTTCTAGTCCCCGCCTTCCCCGTACCCGTTTTTGGTCTTTGCTGGCATCAGCGACTTGTTGTAATTCCTGTAAGACAAACTGTGGTACGATGATTTGCCCTTCTAAAAATCCGGTTTCTAGTAGTGTTTCAATACGACCATCAATAATACAACTGGTGTCCAAAACTTTGGTTCTGGCGGGTTTGAGTGTTCCCTCTGCTACCATAGTTTCTACGGTATTAGGATTAATGAACCGCAATAAGCCGCGTCCGTGGGTGTCGGCTAAGTTCATGCCTGTAACAGAAAGTATAATACTACCCACCACTGCCACCAGTGGTTTAATAAAACTAAAATCCGTAGGAATGGGCAATAAAAATAGTGGCGCTAACATTAAGTTAGCTAGCAATAACCCAATCACTAAGCCAATGGCACGGGTGAGAATTACTTCCAGTGGCATTTCTCGGACTTGTGCTTCTAAACGACGGTATGTTGTTTGGAAACTCAAGCCAATCGCACCGCCAATAATAGCGGCGAAGACAGCAACAGTTAAGCGTAAAGCTTCTAGATTCGTGACTCGATCTAACGTACCATTGGGTAAGAGATCGGTACTGTAGAATCCTACTCCTGCTGCTGCCAGGATGAATGAAAAAATAATAATGGCATCAAGCATGGTTGTGATGTATTCCTGCGACTGTTTTACCCGATAAAATCAAGAATTTGAATTTTTATCGGTCAGAGAGACTAACCTATATTGACTTAGACTAGGGTTTGATGCAGGCAATGTCTGCAAACATTATAACTAAAGTGTTTTCTCTTCAGATTTCTCATAGTTTCGTCAGAAAAAGATAATAACTGTAAATAAACTACTTATTTTCATTATTTCTAATTTTCTGTTAGTTAAGTTTATTATTTTTCACGATCATGCAAAAAGTTAATGTTTTTGGCGTTGCGAGTTCTGCTTACGTACATATTCCCTTTTGTAGACGACGGTGTTTTTATTGTGATTTCCCGGTGTTTGTGGTGGGCGATCGCCTGCGGGGAGAAACATCTGGTACTATCTCTCAATATGTTGATGTGCTGTGTCAAGAAATCACCATGACACCAAGTTATGGTCAACCACTCCAGACAATTTTCTTTGGTGGTGGGACTCCTTCGTTGCTATCTACAGCGCAATTACAACACATCTTACAGGTGTTAGAGAAGCAGTTTGGTGTGTTATCTGGTGCCGAAATTTCTATGGAAGTAGACCCAGGAACATTTGATTTCGCACATATCGCAGGCTATCGTGGCGCAGGTGTGAATCGGGTGAGTTTGGGTGTACAAGCGTTTCAAGCCGAATTGTTAAAAGTAGCTGGGCGATCGCACTCGGTAGAAGATATTTTTGCAGCTGTAGAATTAATTCACCAAGCCGAGATTCCAGAGTTTAGCTTAGACTTGATTTCTGGGTTGCCGCATCAGTCTTTAGATCAATGGCAGGATTCTCTCACTAAAGCAGTAGCGATTACACCCAATCACATATCTATATATGATCTCACCATTGAGCCAGGAACACCTTTTGGTCGTTACTACAAACCAGGAGACAAACCCTTACCCACAGATGAAACCACAGTCCAAATGTATCGACTAGCGCAACAAGTCTTAACATCTGCGGGTTATGAACATTATGAAATTTCTAACTATGCTCAAACAGGGCATCAATGCCAACATAATCGAGTTTATTGGGAAAATCGACCCTATTATGGCTTTGGTATGGGTGCAGCGAGTTACATAGAAGGTAAACGCTTTACTCGTCCCCGTACCACTAAAGAATATTACCAATGGATACAAGCTGGCTGTGTGATTGATTGTGAAGTCACACCCCCAGAAGACGTATTATTAGAAACTTTAATGTTGGGGTTGCGTTTGGCTGAGGGTGTAAATGTAGAAGCATTGAGGGAAAAATTTGGTCAAGCGAAAATCGCAGCAGTTTACCAATGTCTAAAACCTTATCTAGCTAAAGGTTGGGTAGAAGTGGTCAATGAAAGATTACGCCTGTGTGACCCAGAGGGATTTTTATTTTCTAATGTGGTATTGGCTGATTTATTTAGTAATTTAGGATAAATCCATTTTGTCAATAAGTATTTTTGCTTAAACTAACAAATAGAAAAATTAGCTTCCTTTTATAGATTATTTAAAATGTATCTTTAGTCTAGGTGCATTATTTTACAAAGGATGTTACATTGAGAAATGTAAAGTTAAGCTTAAGCATTTGAGCGGATTAGATAACTGCTCTAGCTAGCTTGTAATCTTCTGCCCAACTGCAAAAAGTCCGCTATTGCTTAGGACTTTCATTAGTGTCACTAACTTAAAAATGAGAGCAAATTAGTTAAGTTTTGTTACAAGTATTGGTAGAAGCCTTAAGTTTTAGCCAATGCCAATGACATTTCTGCTGCGCTCATAAAAGTAGATGTGCTTTATCTTTAGCACTCCATTTTTGTATTTCTAATTAACAACAATCTGCTGTAAATTTTCCTTCCATACTCCTGTTCTTGATTCAGAATTAGGGGAAACATTTGCTGTGTGTTGATTAAAATTCATGGTTTTTAGTAGTGCTGATACTTATGATAAAAATTAATATCAAACTCTCCTCTAATTTCTTTGGTTTGCAGTTCAGATCAAAAATTATGATGCTTATATAAACTAAGTTGCAGCTTATAGTTATGAGATTTCTTAGAAAAATCTCATAATTATGTACAAATATTTCGCAAATAATGTTATCTTTAAAATCGTGAAGAAAATCTTAAGATTTTTGAGCAAATTTCTACTAACTTCTGGCATACTATATCTGTCTACAATCAGATCAATCATGATGGACTTCATTTAGTACCATCACTGCAAAACAGTAGAAACTTAATGTAGTTTGCTCGTATTTGCAGAGTCTTACAGTTCAACCAAGACTCACAAGTCATTCACTATATTTAAAAAGCTGTACGTTATATATAATCAACGTTCTGCTTTTTACAATCAAGTTTTGATTACCTCAAATTCTGCCAGCGATTACCTCTATTTCTTGATGAGAAATTAGAGTTATTTGGTATGCCAATCAATCGGTTTAATTCTAGGACTAGAATTATTCAATTTTGGCTTGAGTCAAATATTCCAGTCAACACATACAGTCATTTACTGCACTAAAGGTCAAAGAATATGAGCATCGTCCAAGCAAAGTTTGAAGCGCAAGCAGCAGCTTTTCACATTGAAGGCTACGAAAAAATTGAGTACGACTTAGTTTATGTAGATGGAGTTTTTGAGATTAAAAATCACCAATTAGCAGATATCTACAAAAATTTTGGACGTTGCTTGGCTGTTGTAGATGCTAATGTGAGTCAGTTCTACAGTACACAAATTCAAAAATATTTCCAGTATCACGGCATTGACTTGACTCTTTTCCCCATTACTATTACTGAGCCAAACAAGACCATTCAAACATTTGAGAAAGTGGTAGATGTCTTTGCAGATTTCAAATTAGTTCGCAAAGAACCAGTATTAGTAGTTGGTGGTGGCTTGATTACAGATGTTGTCGGTTTTGCTTGCTCTGCATACCGTCGCAGCAGTAATTATATCCGTATTCCTACTACATTAATTGGCTTAATTGATGCTAGTGTTGCCATCAAGGTCGCAGTTAACCACAAGAAGCTGAAAAACCGTTTGGGTGCATATCATGCTTCTCGTCAAGTTTTCTTAGATTTCTCCTTTTTACGGACTCTACCAACTGACCAAGTACGTAACGGTATGGCGGAATTAGTCAAAATCGCCGTAGTTGCTCACAAAGAAGTATTTGAGTTGTTGGAGAAGTACGGGGAAGACTTACTGCATACGCATTTTGGCAATATTGACGCTATGCCAGAAATTAAAGATGTAGCCCATGAAGTGACCTACAAAGCGATTAAAAAGATGTTGGAGTTGGAAGTACCCAACCTCCACGAATTAGACCTAGATAGGGTAATTGCTTACGGTCATACTTGGAGTCCGACCTTGGAACTTGCGCCACATATACCTATGTTCCACGGTCACGCAGTCAATATTGATATGGCTTTGTCTGCGACTATTGCAGCACGGAGAGGCTACATTACTACTCAAGAGCGCGATCGCATTTTAGGATTGATGAGTCGTATAGGTCTAGCCCTCGACCATCCTCTGTTGGATGAGGAGTTATTATGGCGTGCTACTGAGTCTATCACCCTAACTAGAGATGGTTTACTCAGAGCTGCTATGCCAAGACCTATTGGAGAATGTTTCTTCGTCAATGACCTGACAAAAGCCGAATCAGCCGCAGCTTTAGCTGAACATAAGGAACTTTGTAGTCAATATCCTCGTGGTGGTGAGGGTGTAGATATGTATCCTCTCAGCAGTCAGAAGGAACTTGTAGGGAGTGCTGTAGGAAAGTGATGAGTGCTGAGTCTTAATTCAGTTGCTTTCAGGCTTTGAGCAATCAGCAATTTTCTAATTTATGTGGCTACACCTTTAAATCATGACGAATTTGATAGACATACCGACAGCTAGACCTGTCACACCCTTGGGAATTTTAACTAAGAAGTTGGAAGCTGTTGTTCGAGAGGTTAAACAACGCCAAGATTTACCTGCTGATTTGGTAGCTGAGATTACCCAAGCTTGGGAGTTAGCAGCAGGTATTGACCCTTATTTAGAGGAATGTACTACCCCAGAATCAGAGGCTTTAGCAGCACTCGCTAAGATAACTGTAAAAGAGGCTTGGGGTGAGCATTTTACAGCCGGTGCAACTGTGCGTCCTCTAGAACAGGAAATGCTTTCTGGTCATATCGAAGGACAAACTTTAAAGATGTTTGTTCACATGACTAAAGCGAAAAGAGTTCTGGAAATTGGGATGTTCACGGGTTATTCAGCCTTAGCGATGGCGGAAGCTTTACCAGAAGATGGGGTATTGGTGGCTTGTGAAGTAGACCCTTATGCGGCGGAAGTTGCACAGAAGGCTTTTAACCAATCTCCCCACGGTGGAAAGATACGTGTGGAATTGGGTGCAGCTTTAGCAACTTTGGAGAAATTAGCAACGGCTGGAGAAACTTTTGACTTGGTATTTATTGATGCCGATAAAAAAGAGTACACAGCTTACTTGCAAATGCTGCTAGATACTAATTTGTTAGCACCGCAAGGCTTTATTTGTGTTGATAACACACTCCTACAAGGAGAGGTATATTTACCTCCCCAAAAACGCAGTGCTAACGGTCAAGCGATCGCTGACTTCAATCGTACCGTAGCCCTTGATATCCGTGTAGAACAGGTTTTACTTCCCCTGCGCGACGGTTTGACGATTATCCGCCGAGTGTAAACTATGGCACAATCTATTTCCTTTGACTCCTCACCTGCTACACCGTCTCTAGGTTTAGAGACAAAAATAGCCGCAATTATCCAAAATATTCTGACTTTGGCTTTGCTACTATTAGCATTGCCCATCAACGCCATTATTGTTTGCATAGCTTTGGTTTTGGGTACTATCTTCCGTCCCCAAACTACAAAAACCAGCAACCCCAAAAATATCCTGATCAGTGGCGGAAAAATGACCAAAGCTTTGCAACTAGCAAGGTCATTCCACGCAGATGGACATCGGGTGGTATTGCTGGAAACACATAAATATTGGTTAACGGGACATCGATTTTCCCAAGCGGTCGATAAATTTTACACAACTCCCGCACCGCAAAAAAAACCAGAAGACTATATCAAAGCTTTAGTAGATATAGTCAAACGGGAAAACATTGATGTATACATTCCCGTTACCAGTCCTGTCGGGAGTTATTACGACTCCTTAGCCAAACCAGAGTTATCTCACCATTGCGAAGTGTTTCATTTTGATGCAGAGATCACCCAAATGTTGGATGATAAATTTGCAATGGCAGAGAAAGCGCGATCGCTTGGTTTATCAGTACCCAAATCCTTTAAAATCACCTCTGGCGAACAAGTCATCAACTTCGACTTTTCCCGTGAGACTCGCAAATACATCCTCAAAAGCATTGCTTACGACTCAGTGCGGCGTTTGGACTTAACCAAACTCCCCTGCGCCACCCCAGAGGAAACAGCAGCCTTCGTCAGAAAACTACCCATCAGTCCCGAAAAACCGTGGATTATGCAAGAATTCATCCCAGGAAAAGAATTCTGCACCCACAGCACAGTTAGGGACGGAGAAATTCGACTACACTGTTGTTGCGAATCATCAGCCTTCCAAGTCAACTATGAGAACATAGAAAACCCGCAAATCTTGGAATGGGTGAGACACTTTGTCAAAGAACTCAAACTCACAGGACAGATATCCTTCGACTTCATCCAAACTGAAGACGGACAAGTATACGCGATCGAGTGTAACCCCCGCACACACTCAGCTATTACCACCTTCTACAACCACCCCCAAGTTGCAGAAGCTTACATTGGTAAACAACCAATGGCGGAAACCTTACAACCATTAGCAACCAGCAAACCAACCTATTGGACTTATCACGAAATTTGGCGCTTGACTGGTATTCGTTCCTTCACCCAGTTGAAGACATGGCTGAAAAACATTTGGCGCGGAACAGATGCAATTTTACAGCTACATGATCCCCTACCATTTTTGATGGTACATCACTGGCAAATTCCTCTGTTGTTGTTAAATAATCTCCGTCAACTCAAAGGCTGGACGCGGATAGATTTCAACATCGGTAAATTAGTCGAATTCGGGGGAGATTAAGGATTTTTTTTATCTCACGCAAAGGCGCAAAGGCGCAAAGAAGAAAAGATTAGGTTTTTTTGCGTCTTTGCATCTCTGGGTGAGTAAATCACCCCCATTCCACAAAGCCATTAACCGACATTTTTCCCTGATTTAAAAATGCAAACCACACAAATAAATCCCGACGCTACACACAGAGATTACGACCTTTCTCAAGGTTTACATGAGTTATTTACAACGCAAGTAGAACGCACCCCCAACGCCATAGCTGTAAAGTTTGAACAGCAACAAATAACCTATCAAGAATTAAATAATAGAGCCAATCAACTAGCACATCATTTACACACACTAGGAGTTCAACAAGAAACATTAGTTGGTGTTTGTCTAGAACGTTCCTTAGAAATGGTTGTGTGTTTATTGGGAATTCTCAAAGCTGGTGGTGCTTATGTACCCATTGACCCAGAATATCCCCAAGAACGCATAGCTTATATGCTAGAAGATTCCCAAATTCAGGTATTACTAACCCAAGAAAAATTACTAAATCAAATTCCCCACCATCAAGCACATACTATTTGTGTAGATACAGAATGGAACAAAATTTCTACACAACCAAAGACTAATCCCCAAAGTGAAGTAAAAGCAGATAATCTTGCTTATGTCATCTACACTTCTGGTTCTACTGGTAAACCCAAGGGTGCAATGAACACCCACAAAGGTATATGTAATCGCTTGCTGTGGATGCAAGAAACTTATCAAATAAATTCTACAGATAGCATTTTACAAAAAACACCTTTTAGCTTTGATGTCTCTGTCTGGGAATTCTTTTGGACTTTATTAACAGGCGCGCGCCTAGTAATTGCTCAACCGGGTGGACATAGAGATAGTAATTATTTAATTAATCTGATTATTCAAGAGCAAATCACTACTGTGCATTTTGTCCCCTCCATGCTGCAAATGTTTTTAGCTAGTCGTGGTATAGAAAAATGTACTTCTCTTCAAAGAGTAATTTGTAGTGGTGAAGCTTTACCTGTAGATTTACAAAATAGATTTTTTGAGCGTTTGGACTGCGAATTATATAACCTGTACGGCCCTACAGAAGCAGCTATTGATGTCACTTTTTGGCAGTGTCAAAAGCACAGTAATTTAAAAACTGTACCAATTGGTCGTCCCATTGCTAACACCCAAATTTACATCCTTAATGAACACTTGCAGCCTGTAGATGTCGGTGTCATCGGTGAAATGTATATTGGTGGTGTCGGCGTAGCACGTGGTTACTGGAATCGTCCAGAATTAACTAATGAAAAATTTATTCCCAATCCTTTTAAAAAATCAAAATTAGTATCGGAACGTCTCTACAAAACTGGTGATTTAGCTCGTTATTTACCAGATGGCAATCTTGAATATATTGGCAGAGTAGACTATCAAGTAAAAATCCGAGGTTATCGGATTGAAATTGGCGAAATTGAAAATACTCTCTGCTTACATTCGCAAGTGCGAGAAGCTGTAATTATTGCGCGTAATCATCAAAATTTAGAAAAACAACTTGTTGCTTACATTACCTACGATTCAGAAAAACCAACACTTAACAGCCTACGTGATTTTTTGAAAGCAAAGCTACCTGATTTTATGATTCCAGCCGCTTTTGTCATGCTGGAAGCACTACCTTTAACTCCTAGTGGAAAAGTAGACCGTAAAGCTTTACCACAACCTGATATTTCTCATTTCATTGAAATTAATGATTTTGTCGCTCCTCGTAATCAAGTAGAAGCACAATTAGTAAAAATTTGGTCAGACATCCTAAATTTACCACAAATAGGAGTAAAAGATAACTTTTTCGCGTTAGGTGGAAATTCACTTAAAGCACTACATTTAATCTCTAAAATTGAACAAGATTTTGGAAAAGAAATCCCTCTAGCAACACTATTAAAGAACCCAGTAATTACAGATTTAGCAGCAGTTATTCAAGATTCCAGTAATCTGATTCAGAATTCTCCTTTAGTTCCCATTCAGCCACAAGGTAAGAAGCAACCTTTCTTTTGTATACATCCTGCCGGTGGTCATGTTTTATGTTACTTCAAATTAGCCCATAACATGGGCAATGAACAACCGTTTTATGGTTTGCAAGCTCAGGGTTTTTATGGGAAAGAGGAACCTTTAACTAAAGTTGAAGATATGGCCAGCCTCTATGTGAAAACTATCAGAGAATTTCAACCCCAAGGGCCTTATCAATTAGGGGGTTGGTCGTTTGGGGGAGTGGTTGCTTATGAGGTAGCACAGCAGCTAATAAAGCAAGGACAAGAAGTATCTTTGTTAGCCATACTTGATTCTTACGTACCCATTTTATTAGATAAACAAAAACAAATTGATGATGTTTATCTCGTGGGTGTACTTTCTAGAGTCTTCGGGGGAATGTTTGGTCAAGATAATTTAGTTACACCAGAAGAAATCCAGCATTTAAGTTTAGAAGAAAAAATTAATTATATCATTGACAAAGCCAGAAAAGCGAAAATTTTTCCTCCTGGTGTGGAACGTCAAAATAATCGCCGCATTTTAGATGTATTGGTGGGAACTTTAAAAGCAACTTATTCCTATAAAAGACAGCCATATCCTGGAAAAGTAACAATTTTTAGAGCTAGGGAGAAACATATTATGGCTCCTGATCCCACTTTAGTTTGGGTGGAGTTATTTTCTGTAATGGCAGCAGAGGAAATTAATATTATTGATGTGCCAGGAAATCATTATTCGTTTGTTTTAGAACCTCATGTACAGGTTTTAGCAGAATGTTTAAAAGCTTGTCTGAATTAATGAGTAGTGTGAATAATTTGGTGTTGTCTTAACAATTTCTTAATCCTGTTTTGATTCTAGGTTGCTAGCGTCTTTGTGCTTGGTTGCAAATTAAGTTACAGCTAGCCAATTTAAATCTTAGTAGGGGTGAGTATGGAATTTATAGGCGATCGCCTGCTCAAACGGCGTAATTTTTTAATAGGTGCTGGATTTGTTTCAGGGTTGGCCGTTACTAGCCAATGGCGACCTGTAATGGCGCAAGGTAGATTTTCTGACTATCCATTTAAGCTTGGTGTCGCCTCTGGTGATCCTCTACCGGATAGTGTGGTGTTATGGACTCGTCTCGCACCAGAACCGCTCAATGGTGGCGGGATGCGTCCTGTAAATGTACCCGTACAATGGCAAATTGCACGGGATGAAAACATGACTCAGGTTGTACAAAAAGGCACAGTTTTGGCAACACCAGAACTGGGACACTCTGTACACGTCGATGTGCGGGGATTAGAACCTCATCGTTGGTACTGGTATCAATTTAAAGTTGGTAATGAAGTCAGTCCTATTGGCCGCACTCGTACAGCCCCTGCACTCTATAGTTCTATTACACAGCTAAACTTTGCTTTTGCCTCCTGCCAAGATTGGCAAAACGGCTTTTATACAGCCTACAAACACATGGCTGAAGAAGACTTAGATTTAGTTGTGCATTTGGGTGACTACATCTACGAATATGGCCCCGAAACTGGTGCGCCACGTCAACACATCGGCCCAGAAATTATTACTCTAGATGACTACCGCAACCGTTATGCGTTGTATAGAACCGACGTAAATTTACAAGCGGTTCATACTAACTTCCCTTGGGTAGTTACTTGGGATGATCATGAGGTAGATAACAACTACGCCAACGTCATACCAGAAGATAGTCAAAGTCGCGAAGCATTTATCACTCGACGAGCCAATGCTTACCAAGCATATTATGAGCATATGCCATTGCGCCTATCTTCCTTACCAAAAAAATCTAGTATGCTGCTGTATCGGCGGTTTACTTTCGGTGATTTAGCTGAGTTCAACGTCCTAGATACTCGCCAGTACCGTACAGATCAACCTTGTGGTGACGGACTCAAACCCCTGTGTGATGCGGCTGTAGATCCCAAGGCGACGATGACAGGTGCAAGACAGGAAGCTTGGCTGTTGAGGGGATTAGACAAATCACAAGCAAGGTGGAATGTGATTGCACAACAAACCATGCTGGCGCAATTTGATTTTGATCCCCGACCAGGGATAGGACTATTTAATGTAGATCAGTGGGATGGTTATGTTGCTGCGCGCGATCGCCTGTTAAGATTTTTAGAACAGCGCCAACCTTCTAACCCAGTGGTGATTACTGGAGATATTCATTCCAGTTGGGTACATGATTTAAAAGCTGATTTTAATAATCCCCTATCAGCAACCATCGGTACTGAATTTATTTGTACTTCCATTTCTTCTGACTTTCCCACCCAATTTATTGCACCAGTGCAAGCCGCACTCAGCGATAACCCCCATACAAAATTCTTTGATGGTGCTAACCGGGGTTATGTGCGTTGCAAATTGACTAGAGATAAGTGGCAAAGTGATTATCGCGTTGTTTCCAGTATTCTTGACCAAAATGCTACCGTTAGTACCCTAGCTTCCTTTGTAGTGGAAAACGGTCAACCAGGCGCACAAACAGCTTAAAAATAAACTAAAGTTTGTAGTAAGGACTTTAGTCCTTTTTCTGCTTGCTGTAATTAAAGGATAATGCTAAGGGGTCTAGTTGCGTTCAACCAGACCCCTCAGTTCTGCTTTTCTGTTTGGTGCAATGTATCCTCCATCACGCACTTTGGTTTGCTGGTCTTGCAATCTTTACCCGAACCTCCCATAGTCGCCTCTTCTTTAGATCCTGGTTTGGCCTTACTCTTGGGCGATGCCTGTTACCAAGGGTGTTGCCACTTCTTTTTATGTCAGAGGTTCTTTGCAATCCCACTTTTATATTAACATAATTTTCTGTCATGCAACATACATTTTTGCTATTTCAACTATTAAAAATAAAATCTTTTCCCAGTTGCATCAATATCATCCATAAGATTGATTTCTTCGAGAGCATTTTTTTATAACTTTTGATACATTTTTTCTAGCAAAACAAATTTTAATGTCTAAATATTGAGTTTTTAGATAAAATATATTCATATCACATTCACAAAGAAAAAGTACCTAGATTGATAATCATCAAATAGGTAGCCAGTATCTACCACTTAAGAAACTTCTTAGCTAACCCGTTCTATACTTTTAGATGATCAGGGTAATTGCATATTAGCTGATTGCTACTACCCCATTGTTACTACCAATAGATTAAACACCAATAAATAGCCAAGTCTTCTGCACGAGTTTTGAAATTTTTTAGTCAAAATCTGCAAAACTGGATACTGATTTTTTGAGTTTTTTAGCATTTACCCAAAACATTCATAAAAAATCACTAATTAAATCAAGAGCAATCAAGATTACCAGAGGAGAGGCATATGGAAATCTTTGATTATGTAATTTTAGGTGCTGGATTAGGTGGATTAGCAACTGCCGCCTGTTTAACTAAACAAGGATATAACGTAGCAGTTTTAGAAAAACACTATTTACCGGGTGGTTGTTGCCACACATTTGACTATGGTGAATACAGTTTTTGTGCTGACGTGCATTATATTTCTCAATGTGGTTCTGGTCAGACCATAGGGCAATTTCTCAACTATATTGGTCGGGATGTCGCATTTAATAGCCTTGACTCCAAATGTATAGATCGTGTCATCACACCAGAGGCAGATTTTAGAATTCCCCTAGGTTGGGAAAGTCTGCGTTACCGCTTGTTGTCTACATTTCCAGAAGAAGCTAAGGCCATCAACCGCTACTGTGATGAAATTCAACAACTGCACCAAGAAATTCGCAGTTTAGGTAATGAAGTACATTGGTATGATCAAAAGTGGTCTGATTGGTTAAAGTTACCCAAATATTTCAATCTCTTCCGTAAGCGGAATTGGACACTACAAGATTTATATAACTATGTGGGATTATCACCGAAAGTACAAGCAATTTTAGCGGGGCAGAGTGGTGACTATGCCTTACCGCCTGACGAAATTGCCTTAATTACCCACACTTCCCTAGTTTGGGACTATGCGGAAGGTGCGTACTATCCCAAACATCACTTTAAGGACTTTGTAGACACTATTGTTGATGTAATTACCGCAGGTGGCGGTGTCATTGCCTACGCAACCACAGTGAATCATATTCAAGTCAGCAACGGTAGTGTACATAGTGTACTGGCCGATGGTAAAACCTATCGCGCTACTAAGGCTTATATTAGTGACCTTGACCCTAAATTAACAGTAGAGTTGATGCACGATGCAGAAGCCATCAGCTACAAAGAACGTCAGCGATTAACTGGCTATGAATACTCAGCTAGTGCTTTTAATATTTACCTGGGTTTAGATAGTCGCTTTGATCCGCAAAGCTATGGCATTGGTAACTGGAATCTCTGGTATTATCCCACTGGGGACTTAAACAGAGAATATCAACAACAATTGCAAGGTGACTTCAGTAGTCCGTGGATTTTCCTCTCCTGTCCGACAATGAAATCTGATGCACCAGGTATGGCTCCAGAGGGACATCATATCTTAGAAATTGCCACTGTCTGCCCTTACGAACCATTTGCACACCTGCACCAAACAGACTCACAAGCTTACAAAGCTAAAAAGCGGGAAGTTTACCAACAAATCATGAACAGTGTCAGGGATTTGATTCCTGATGTAGACAATTACATCCGCATGAAAGTGTTCGGGACACCCACGACAAGCGAGTTTTATTTAGGACAACCACAAGGTAATATTTACGGTGCCAAATTAGTACCGTCGCAAGTCGGGTTAAATCGCATAGGATACATAACAGAATTACCCAATCTGTTTTTAGTGGGTGCAACTGCTGGTTATCCTAGTGTTCCAGGTGTGATTGGCAATGGCATGAACGTTGTGGAACTGTTGACTGGGGAATCAGTGCGGCGCACAGTTTCTCGAACTCAGCCGTTAGTAACAGCTCGTTAAGTTTATCTGACTCATGCAACCTAATATATTAATCTACATCAAGTTGATACACCCAAAATTATTTGTAAGAGGTGCTGAAGATTTTGCCTATCTAAATCCTGAAGTTGACCAAGTTTCCTGAATACCATACTTGTTTCAATTGTAGTAAGAACAGGCTTAATGATTGAAGGTTTCAAAAGACCAGCAGCTTGCCAGTGTGTAATTGTCAGTTCACCAAATACATTGCCTGGATTGAATTGACTGGTAACAGCTATCAAAATGAGATCAAATCGCTCACGATGGTATTCATCTGAACTGACAACCACTGCGGGACGTTTCTTGCTAGCTGTTTGATCTGTAAAGGGAAAAGGAACCAAAACAACATCACCAAAACTATAAGTTGTCATACTCAGCGTCAGCCGGATTATCCCAAATTTCGTGCAGAACTGATTCTGACAGCTTGGCTGCTGCTATTACCAAGGAATGGTCTGCATTTTTCTGATAGAGAAAATCTATGAAATCTTCAACTTCACTCACTTTCTCAGGAGGTAGTCTGCGAATTTTATTCAGTAGTCTTTGTTCAGAAGAGTTATCGGTTTCCATCACGAGAACTATTATTGTCTGTCTACAAGGTTAACGGTTTTTATCTACAAGTCTCCTATTAGATTTTTACGAAGTTAGGTACACCTCATATCGTTTCTTCCTGTAACCTGTAACCTGTAACCTGTAACCTGTCACCTATCACCTGTCACCCCGATCGCTCTCCCTGATACTTGCTGGAATCTTCACCAATTCTTCCCTAGTAGAGACTCAAATTCAGCTTGCAAAGCTGTGATATCAGCTAACCTAGCAACGAGAATATTATCATTCCCGGCATCACTCAAACGGGTTTTCCAATAACGAATACTTTCAGCATTATTCATCCAAAACTGCACGACTGTCTCTATAACTTGCTCAGTATTCCAACCCCATTTTATTGGTACTGGTTCCACAGTTTCTAGTAATGCGTCAAGGGTGCATTTATGGGTTCCTAAATATTCTATAGCTTGAAGTTCTGGTTTGTTCCAGTTTTGCTGTTGATGATTGAAAAATTGCAATATCGGAGACACGCCAACAATATCAAAAGTATATTGCATACCTTCCTCCCAATAGTTAGTTGTCTGGTTTTATTTCTTGTTGAAAATGCCTAAACATCACCTGGGAAAATCAAGATTTTTACCTATTTATTAGGCTTTTAAGGTTCTAGATAAATTAGCACTTGCTAGCTGTGAGTGCTAATTTTTTATGTATTTGTTTGATGTATTATTAAAGAGTTTCAGGCATAAATTTAGGGAGAGATTCGATTTTTAATAATTCTTTAAGTTTTATACTTACTAATAGTCAGGGTGAACTAGCGGCTTTATTGGCTGCTGCTTTGTGGGCGATCGCTTCAACGGTGTACGGGATTGTCGGGCAACGTATCCCGCCTTTAAAGTTGAATTTCATTAAAGGGATAGTAGCGATCGCCTTTCTAGTTCTGACTATCCTATTCACCAGAGAATCCTTACCTATTTCTGCCCCCATGCCGATTTTGCTGTTGTGTTTGAGTGGGGTTATTGGTATTAGTTGGGGTGATACAGCTTTTTTGCGGGCGATCAATTACTTAGGGGCGCGGCGGGTTTTACTGATCGGCACGCTTTCCCCCGCCTTAACAGCGATCGCTGCTAATATCGTCCTGCAAGAACAACTGAACATTAGGGCGTGGTGTGGGATTTTGCTGACAATTTTAGGAGTCGCTTGGGTAATCACAGAACGGGTTCCCAATACCAGCAATGATTCCCCGAAACACCTATGGGTAGGAGTAGGCTTTGGTTTATTAGCAGCAATTACCAATGCGATCGCTACAGTTATCTCTCGCGCCGCCTTTACTACAGGTAGTGTTACCCCTTTGTGGGCTGCCTTATTGCGCCTCAGTGCAGCCGAGTTAATTCTTTTAGCCTGGATTTTGTTTCCCAAACGCCAACCAGCAGAATTTTTATATCCCTACTGGCAATCTAGGCGTGTCGTTTTTGTTACCTGCTTTGCAGCTTTTTGTGGTACATACTTGGGAATCTGGCTACAACAGACAGCCATCAAATTGACTGCGGCTGGAATTGCTTCTACGCTGTTACAGACTAGCCCCTTATTTGTTATTCCCATTGCTGTTGCTATGGGGGAAAAAGTCACTTGGCGAGCGATCGCAGGTGTGATCATGGCAATCATCGGGATTGGCTTATTGTTTTACCTCAAATAGTCAAGGGTGCAAGGATATCAAGGTGTAGGGCAAGTAAATTCTCCCCAATCCCCAAACATTATCTTTCTAAGCGTTTAAATAAGTTGAGAATCGCAAAAGTCAGCACAGCACCAACTAACCCCAATTGCCACAAACCACACCCAGCTGTAATTCCCAACCCAGCTGACACCCAAATAGCGGCTGCGGATGTGAGTCCATGAACTTCCAGGCGCGGCGATGAATTAGACTCGACAGTAGGCGATCGCCTCGAAGACTCACGGACTATTTCTCCTGCACCCAGAAATCCTACACCAGTAGCAATACCTTGAATTACCCGACTCAGAGCATCAGGATTATCTTGAAATGTAGTTATTTGTAGAGGGATAATAATGAACAAAGCTGAACCCAAACTTACTAACATATGGGTTCTTAAACCTGCTGGTTTTTGGCGAAATTCACGTTCTATACCAATAATTGCGCCAATTAGCACAGCCAAGCCAAGTCTAGAGATGAGATGCCAAAAATTATTGATTTCCAGGTGATAAAACTTTAACAATCTTATGGTTTAGATCAATAATACTATATTTTGGGTGAGCTTATAGCTGAGTATCCAAACAGTCTAGAATTGAGTGTTGGTTTGGCGGCAAATATTTTCCTAAAAAAATTAACTTAATTAGTAATTATGCTAAATAAAACTTATACAACAGTCAATATAAACTGTTTGCAGGTCTGTAGAATTTCTCCAAGAATATATGGCAATATTAATTAATTCATATCTCAACTGTAGGAGTAAAGACATATCTCCAAAATCATCGAACGCTAGCATTTTTACTTAAATCAATAGATGGAGTCATAATAAAGACTCAATAATTACATTGAACCAGTATTTTCAATTATGGATTTGAGGTAGGGATGAAAAATATAGACATTTGCAGGGGGGATGATCACAGTCATTAATATCGTGAGGAATTAGCCAAATGAATAATTTGGCACAATAATCAAATGTAAATACTAAAAACACTTCCTGGCAAATATTATCCTGGAAATTTTGCTGAGAAGCGGATAGCTATAGCTGTAAAATAACAACTGAGCAATTAAAAAAATTGAGTGGATAGACTCTACTGGCTTGACCAAATTAAACTGCAAGACCGCACCAAAGTAGGTGACAAAGCGTTTTACTTAAGCAAAATCAGGCAGCGTGGCTACCCGGTTGTTCCTGGTTTTGTGGTTCCAGAGGAAGTTTTGCGACTATTTTTAGCAACTATCAACAGTTCAGACTTGTTAGTCGCTCATTTACCTGATTCTTCCTTGCACTTGGATGTAGGAAACTGGCGACAACTCCAGCAGGTGGCTTTTCGTTTGCGTCAGGAAATTATGAATGCACCCGTACCACCCCATTGGGTGAGTACAATTTTTACTGCTGCTCAAGAATGGCAAGGAAGTCATTTAATTTTGCGTCCAACTCTAGCAATACCGAAACTCAGGAATACCTCTGGATTGCTGGAGTCTGTTTTCTGCAACTGTAACGAAGAAGCGATCGCAATAGCTTTAAAAGAAGTCTGGAGTCAACTGTTTCGTGCCAAAAGCTTGTTTTATTGGCGGCGGATGGGAATTAATCTGCAACAAGTGAATTTAGCCATCTTAGTGCAGCCTGTGGAGAATGCGATCGCTAGTGGCTTACTCAAGGTGAACACTTCCGGCTGGAAAATTGAAGCAACTTGGGGATTGGGAATAGCGATCGCTCAAGGCGAGGTACTACCGGATACATATCATGTGCAGCAGCACACAGGTGTAGTTCTAGAAAGACACTTGGGTAATAAAATGCTGGCTTATCGCTTGAATCATGGTACACCTCAAGATTCTCACCAACCCATACTCCCATCAATACTAACCATTGATCACAATTGCCTCAGTGCGTACTTACTTGAGGAAACCCAGCAAAAACAATACGCTTTACCAGAAGCATCTCTACAACAAATGATTACTCTGGGGCATCAACTTGTCAGTGAACTAGGTAGACACTTTACCATTGAGTGGACAATTGCAGAACACAATTCAGTTCCCCATCTCTACATCACCCAAGTCAACACTCCCCAATTAGCAATTCCCAGCTTACAGTTCATTAAAGGAGTAGGAGCAGCCGGAGGTAGAGTCACCGCCAACGCTCATGTAGTAGTCAATACGCAATCAAAACCAGAACAATTACCCAAAGGAATAATTTTAGTAGTACCACAGATTACACCTGATTGGTTGCCGCTACTGCAACAAGTTGCGGGTGTAGTCACAACACAGGGAGGATTAACTAGCCATGCGGCGATTTTGGCTAGAGAATTAGGCATTCCAGCCGTGGTAAGTGCCACAGATGCCACACTGCTGATTCAAAATGGTGAACGACTCCTTCTAGATGGCGATCGCGGTGAAGTTTATCGGATGAGGGCAGATGAAGCGAATCAAGAAGAAACTCCACACATCCATGTACCTCAGCTCACCCGAACACCTGAAACTGTTGTTGCTCCTCAATTCCCCATGATTGCTACCCAACTATTAGTAAATCTGAGCCAACCCAGTTTAATCGAGCAAGTACAAAAATTACCTGTGGATGGGGTGGGATTATTGCGATCAGAACTCATGCTCATCCCGCTATTGAAAGGACAACATCCTCATCTTTGGCTCTTAGAAGGAAAACAAACAGAATTATTAGAAAAATTAACTGAGCAGATTATACAGTTTGCTCGCGGTTTTGCCCCCAGACCAGTGTTTTATCGCTCCTTAGATTGGCGATCGCATGAATTATCTACTCATCCCTCACCGCCATCAGCAAAATCAATTTTGGGCGATCGCGGCACCTTCAGCTACATCCAAAATGCAGAGGTTTTTGATTTAGAATTGACAGCCCTAGCCAATGTCCAAAAGGCTGGCTATAGCAATATTCACCTGTTGTTACCCTTTGTTCGCAGTGTTCCAGAATTTACCTTTTGTCGGCAAAAAGTAGAACAAATGGGACTCACCCAAATACCGCAGTTTCAACTGTGGATCATGGCAGAAGTTCCCAGCGTCCTGTTTTTACTGCCAGAATACGTAAAAGCAGGTGTAGCAGGCATTTCCATAGGTACAAATGACCTCACACAACTACTTTTGGGAGTAGATCGCGAACACCCACAATTAACCAGGGTACTGAATGAACGGCATCCAGCCGTCATGGGTGCGATCGCCCAATTCATCCAGATGGCTAAAACTGCCGGTATCCCTTGTTCCATCTGTGGACAAGCACCAGCTATCTATCCAGAAATTATTGATCAACTGGTGCAATGGGGTATTACTGCTATTTCCGTAGAACCCGAAGCCCTAGAGCGAACATATCAAGCGATCGCTCGTGCTGAACAGCGTTTGCTTTTGGCAGCAGCACAGCGTCAACTGAGTAATTAGACTCATCCAAATCAATATCGGAAAATGGCTGCTATTGCTTGACCATTGGGCATTTGTTCGGGAGTAACAGTATAAACCTGACCACCGTTTAAAAAGGTATAAACAGCTGCCACATCTAACATATCTTCATCATCTGGCTCTGGTTCTGAGTGTAAATCCACATTCATCGTATCGGGGTCAAACTTACCCCAAACTTGCTGCCGCCAAGGTACCAACAAAGTGTCAACCTTTTGGTAGTAAGCGGCTGGGACAATTTCTTTGATATCACTAGAGGCTTTAGCGGTATCCTCTGCGGATAGTTGTTGATAAAGTGCGATCGCCTCCTGCTGATGTTCATGCAACAGAGGAGACACAATTGGCCAAGCCTGATGATGTAAGTCTTCCGGCTGGATAATTTCCTGATTGCCAGTAATACCTTCTGCTAGTAAATGAGGATATGTATTCGCCTCCCGATAAAGCGGATGGAGATACTCAACTCCAGCCACAATTAGAGGTGCTTGTTCATCCCGCAGTTTTTCATGTAGTGCCTTATCTATGGCATAGCAAAATTGTAAAATGCCGACTTGATGTCTATCCTGTTCGGGACTTCCCTGGCCATGAAACTGGCCTGGTTGCTGAAAAGAATTAGCAGTTCCCCCTCTCGGTGAGGCAATTCGGTGCTGTACACCTTTTTCTGAGCTATCCTGTATCAGCAGAACTTCGTCTAAATTCTGCGGCATATTTTCTACTTCCACTTCTTGAATACCATAGTGGTTGCCCTCAAAGAAGCGGACATTGTTTTGGCTTAGAGCCAGGAGGTAAAATTTGCGATCGCTATTGAGTAAATGCAGCAATGGCTTAAGATGAAACTGATTGCCCACAACTACCAATTCTGGCAACTCAGTTGGCAGACAGTAATAACGGAATACCTGGGGAGAAATAAAGATTGCCAATCCCTGCTCTTGGTGTTCCCAGAAATCGTTTTGATCAAGTTCCCTCGCTGCTTGAAGCAAATTTACAGCCTCAGTATGACGCATACCCATCCCATCTAAACGTTCTTCAGCCTCACGCATTAAATTTTTAAAGCGAATGGGATTTTGTCGAACTTCTGGCCCTGCTTTTTGCATAGGCATATACAAAGAAACACAAGGCAACTGAGAGTTAGCGACTAAAGTTTTTAATTCATCAATAGATAGTAGTGTCATATTATTAAATTCCTATCCTTGGTCATTAAAGTTAAAGAAGTTAGTTTTATTGCAAAGCTTTCAGCCAAAAAATACATCTTTCTTTTGATAAGAAATTAGCCTATGTGTACACCATTCTTCAGAGAGAGAAATACCCTCACCAAAAATCTGCTTCCCTAAAAACAACTGATCAAAACTTTTCCATCTTCTCAAACCAGTCTGTTTGTGATACCAAAAATTTTCCTGGTCAATATTTCCAACTTAGAAAAACTTTTAATATCGAGTATTTACTGAAATATAATGTATAAAAATATTATGTGATAATATAAAGCTGGTTTTAAACCACATAATGTGGTTACATAGCTATCAAACTTGTCAGTAGGGAAGAGGAAGTAGGAATTTAGAGACAAGGATAGACAAACAAGAATTTATTCTTAACACCCAATCCCCAGTCCCCAATCCCCAATCCCCAGTCCCCTGCCTAAACTTCTACAATCGGAAATCAGAATGGATACTTCCGAGCTATTAGAAACAATCACACTCTTAATTGAGCAAGCTGAACGGGGAGAAATAGATCCTTGGGATGTTCAAGTCATTGAGGTGATTGACAATTATTTAGAACTAATGACACCAAAGACAACAGCTAGAGGCTACGAAGCTGATTTGTCACAATCTGGACAGGCTTTTTTATCAGCGTCAATGTTAGTTTTATTCAAAGCAAATACTTTGATGCAATTGTCAACAGCAACCGAAGAACTAGAAGATGTCATAGATGATACTCTCCTAGATATTGAAAACGGATTATTGCATCAAGGTCATCGTTTACAACTAGAGCGATATTTGCGTCGTCGCCCCGCCGCCATGCCACCACCAAAACGCCGTGTGACTCTACCAGAGTTAATCGAGCAACTACAAATCATGGCGAACCAGCTAAAACTGGTGCAGAAAGTCAGTAAACCTGCTCGTATCAAGCGTCAGCCCAGTGTCAAAACTATGCGAGAGGCGCTGGAGTTAGCACACCAGGAAAATTTGACGGAAGTGGCTGGTGAACTAGAACAAGTATTGCGTAGTTCCGCGAGCGAAATACTGTTAGAACAAAATTTCCTGAATCTGGAACAGCTTGTGCAATTGTGGACGCAGACAAAGCCAGCACAACAAGATCCTTCCCACCATGAATCAGAAAATAGTCATATAGTCAGCGTTTTCTGGGCTTTACTACTGCTATCGGCACAATCTAAAGTAGAGCTGTTTCAAGAAGAATTTTACCAAGATATCAAAATTCGGTTAATTACAGATGCCAATCACACCGACCCAATTTTGCCACAATCGACGAGCTAAAAGAATTTCTAGCAAAAGCAAGATAAAATATTCGGGGAATTTACCAGTTGTACTTCAGTCACAGCAAAAATCCGATTAAATTAAAAAGATGACTATGACTTGTCTCTTGGTTGCAATAATCGGTAAATTCCTGTTATCCCTGTTGTCAGGGGTAACTTAGAACAGAAATTAAAACTGATGATTAAGTATCACTCATTAAAAGTAAACTGGCTGGTGGTTGAGGAATAAACTTTTATGAAAGCGATGATTCTCGCAGCAGGTAAAGGTACTCGTGTCCGTCCGATTACCTATACAATTCCCAAACCGATGATTCCCATCCTGCAAAAGCCAGTGATGGAGTTTTTACTGGAACTTTTACGCCAACATGGTTTTGACCAAATTATGGTCAACGTCAGCCATTTGGCGGAGGAAATTGAAAACTATTTCCGTGACGGTCAACGTTTTGGAGTACAGATTGCCTATTCCTTTGAAGGAAAAATCGACGACGACGGTAAACTCGTAGGGGAAGCCATTGGTTCAGCCGGAGGAATGCGCCGCATCCAAGACTTCTCACCATTTTTTGATGATACCTTTGTCGTATTGTGCGGCGATGCCTTAATTGACCTGGATTTGACAGCAGCAGTCAAGTGGCACAAATCAAAAGGGTCAATTGCAACCATCATTTCCAAAACTGTCCCCTTAGAAGAAGTTTCTAGTTACGGTGTAGTCGTCACCGACGAAGAAGGTCGTGTAAAAGCGTTCCAAGAAAAACCCTCTGTAGAGGAAGCACTTAGCACCAATATCAACACGGGTATTTACATTTTTGAGCCAGAGGTATTTAAATACATACCTTCTGGTGTGGAATATGACATTGGTGGTCAATTATTTCCCAAATTGGTAGAAATTGGTGCGCCTTTCTACGCCATTCCGATGGATTTTGAATGGGTGGATATCGGTAAAGTCCCAGACTACTGGCGAGCCATTCGCGGTGTATTGTTGGGTGAAATCAAAAACGTGCAGATTCCTGGCCATGAAGTAGCGCCTGGTATCTACACTGGTTTAAATGTGGCGGTGAATTGGGACAAAGTGGATATCACAGGCCCCGTTTATATTGGTGGTATGACCAGAATCGAAGATGGAGCGAAAATCGTCGGACCGGCGATGATTGGCCCTAACTGCTGGATATGCAGTGGCGCGACTGTGGATAACAGTGTCATCTTTGAATGGTCACGTTTGGGCGCAGGTGTGAGACTGGTTGATAAGTTGGTGTTTGGACGTTATTGCGTAGATAAAACAGGTGCAGCCATTGATGTCCAAGCTGCGGCTTTAGACTGGTTAATTACCGACGCAAGACAGACACCACCAGAGACTACCCCAGTGGAACGGCAAGCGATTGAAGAGTTGCTGGGAACTTCCGGTTAGAAGATAGAAGTGAGCAGCTAGGAAGCCTGTGAGACAAGGGAGACAAGGGAGACAAGGGAGATAAGGGAGGTATTTATTCTTAAAACCCAGTCCCCAGTCCCCAGTCCCCAGTCCCCAGTCCCTAGCTATTAAGATATGTGTATCTTCTAAGACTCTGTTCGTAGGTTTGCAGGAGTCGTTGAGATTCAGCTAGAGTGATACGTTTTTCTTCTAAGGCTTTCTCACAACGCTGACGGATGTTTTCCACCATATCCTCGGAATCATACTGCACATAGCTGACAACTTCGCTCATGGTGTCGCCTTTAACTACGTGTTCAATTTGATAGCCTTTGGGGGTCAATTGGATATGAACAGCGTTGGTATCGCCAAATAAGTTGTGTAAGTTGCCCATGATTTCCTGGTACGCACCATTGAGGAACATTCCCAGGTAGTAGGGTTCCCCTGCTTGGAAGGGGTGTAGTTCCAGAACTGATTTGACATCACGTAAGTCAATAAAGCGGTCGATTTTGCCATCGCTGTCGCAGGTGAGGTCTGCTAAGATACCTCGCCGTGTTGGTTCTTCGTCTAAACGATGAATGGGCATAATTGGAAATAGCTGATCGATCGCCCAACAGTCTGGTGCTGATTGAAACACCGATAGATTGACGTAGTAGATGGAAGCCATGATTTTTTCTAGGTCTTCCAATTCGTCGGGTACGTAATCATGCTGACGAATAATGTTTAGTATTTTCTGGCAGCAAGCCCAGTACAAACGTTCAGCTTTGGCTCGTTCCCTGAGACGCAAAATACCTAAATTAAAGCGGCTGATGGCTTCTTCTTTAAATTGGGCTGCGTCGTGGTAGAACTCTTGATAGTTCTCTACATTGATGGATTGGTAGGTTTCCCACAGGTATTTGATGACTGGGGACTCGCCCTCTTGTGGTGGTTCTGGGACATCTAGGGGGACATCACTGGTACTGAGAATATCAAAAATCAGCACCGATTGATGGGAAGCGATCGCTCGACCACTTTCACTAATCAGGGTAGGTACGGGTATTTGCCGTTCTGCACAGGTATCTTTTAACTCTGCCACGATATCGTTAGCATAGTTCTGCATATTGTAGTTTTTCGAGGCATAGAAGTTGGTTTGAGAACCGTCATAATCTACACCCAAGCCACCGCCCACATCGAGATATTTCATATCTGCACCTTGGGCTGCTAGTTCCACGTAAATGCGGCTAGCCTCTTGAATGGCATCTTTAATCACATTAATTGCAGAAATTTGCGAGCCGATATGGAAGTGCAACAACTGTAAAGAACCCAGCAAATCAGCGTCCCGCAACTTGTCAACTGCCTGGATAATTTCGGGAATTGTCAACCCAAACTTAGCGCGATCGCCTGTGGATGTTCCCCAGCGTCCCATCCCTTGGGTACTTAATTTGGCACGTACACCCAAAATTGGTTTAATTCCCAACTGATGACTAGCCGCAATCACCAAATCGACTTCTTCTACCTGCTCTAAGACGATAATTGGCGTTTGCCCTAGTTTTTGGGCTAACATTGCCGTTTCGATGTATTCCCGGTCTTTGTAGCCGTTGCAAACGAGTAATGCGCCTGGGGTATCCAATAAAGCTAAGGCAATCATTAATTCTGGTTTAGAACCAGCCTCTAAACCAAACTGATGGGGCTTGCCAAATCTCACCAAATCTTCGATCAAATGCCGTTGTTGATTGCACTTGACAGGAAACACGCCACGATATACACCAGGGTAATTGTAGCGGGCGATCGCTTTCGCAAAACAAGCATTTAACCTTTCAATGCGGTCTTCTAAAATATCCGAAAAGCGAATCAGTAAGGGTAGCCCCAAATTACGCTGTTTTAAAGCGTTAACCAACTCAAATAAATCCAGAGAACCCCCGCGATCGCCCTTGGGAGAAACAGTCACATGACCGGCAGCATTAATCGAAAAATAAGGCTGTCCCCAACCTTCAATCCGGTATAAAGCTTCACTATCCTCAATTTTCCAAGCGCGAGATACATCTCCGGTACTGGATGGTAACAGCTTTTTCTGTTTATGACCTTTTCCTTCTAGCTTGTTGCCGTTGGAGGGTACTTTTACCACCTCATCTGATGTAGCAGTTGACTCAACACCCATGTCTGACCTCTGTGTTTCACCCACGAATAAACAATTTAACGCATTAATTTGGCAACGTATATGCACTCAGAGATAATTTCTGAGATAAACTCTGATTGGTCATTAGTCATTAGTGATTAGTTATTAGTCATTAGGCAAGACTCTGAAGCTATGGACTTTGAACTATAGACTCTTGACTATTGACTAAATAAGAATTTTATTAATTTTTGGGAGATAGCTTTGGAACGCACATTCTTAGCAATTAAACCTGACGGCGTACAGCGTGGACTGGTAGGTGAAATTATCCGTCGTTTTGAAACCAAAGGTTTTACCCTGGTTGGTTTGAAGTTTTTGCAAGTCAGCCGCGAATTGGCTGAAAAGCACTATGATGTACACCGCGAAAGACCATTCTTTCCCAGTCTAGTTGAATTTATCACTTCTGGCCCAGTGGTAGCGATGGTATGGGAAGGCGATGGTGTAATTGCTGCTGCCAGAAAAATGATTGGTGCGACAAATCCCCTAACCGCAGAACCAGGAACCATTCGGGGCGATTTCGGCATTAATATTGGTCGTAATCTGATCCACGGTTCTGATGCACCAGAAACTGCTGTACGAGAAGTCAGCCTGTGGTTCACAGATGCAGAATTAGTTAATTGGCAACCTCATTTAACACCTTGGTTGCACGAATAGTAGAGTAGGGAGTGGGGAGTGGGGAGTAGGGAGTAGGGTGTTGACTTTGTACCTTTTCAGGGGTTAAAAATTCATGCCTAATCCTTTCCTTCTTTAAGTAATGAGTAATAAGTAATGGGTATTTACTCATTACTCATTACTCATTACTCATTTAATTTGGTTCACCGATGATGACATGGGTAAATCTCATCCAAGTCAACAGCCTAGAAGTAGGGAGTGGGGCATTGGATTTTTCTCTTCTGCACCCCTGCTTCTTAACAGTCCCCATTCCCTCACTTCGTTACTTCACTCTTTTCTGCTTCTACTTGGGGTGCTTCTGTGAGAGTGCGTTTGGCAAATCCCCAAGTTAAAATTAGAGCGATCGCGGTAATCATTACCCATTCTGGTGGGACAAAATCTTCGTTTACTACCTTCAATAACAGGCGTAACCCCACTAAGGCAACGGTGATGTATCCTGCATCTTCTAGGTTTTCAAATTCATCTAACCAACGGATAAATAAGCCAGCCATGAAGCGCAGGGTGATAATGCCTATGGTTGTCCCCGTTAGCACTAACCACTTTTCTTGAGATACTGCGATCGCAGTTGTGACACTATCTAAAGAGAAGGCTAAATCTGTAAAGGCAATTACTGGTATTGCTTGCCACAAAGAAGTAAAACGCGGCCCGTGGTGATGTTCGCCTTCAGCTTCTTCCGAGGTAAAGTGTTGGAATACCAACCATAGAAGGTATGCAGCACCCAAGAGTTCAAATTGCCAGAACTTTTGTACCCAGGTAGCAGTCAACAACAAGGTAATTCGCAGCACATAAGCAACGACTAAACCAATGTTCAGCGCCTGACGTTCCAGTTTTTTATCTTCTAGTCCTTGGGCAATGGCTGCAAGAGCGATCGCATTGTCAGCAGATAGCACTGCTTCTAAAAATATCAATATCAGCAGGACTATAGAAGCTTCAATGCTGAGATGAAAGTGCAGGTAGTCAAAAATTTGGTCTAGCATTCCAGGTTTCTCAAGCAGGGAAAATCTAAAAATAACAGGGATAGACAATTTAATCTAAAAAGTGCAATGAATTGCTACCTTCATCCAGCTTAACGTGCTGGAGGTATAGGTAGAATGCGTCAGTACAAATAATTTCTCTAGACATCTCCAGAAATTCAATATGCGTTTTCCAGAAACCTTGTAGAGACGTTCTATAGAACGTCTCTACATTCTTGTTTGGAGATGTCTTCTGTCTGCTAAGGGTTTATCTGACTGACGCACCTGACTGGGGATTCCACAAATATTATCTATGCGATCGCCCAGTTTGTAGTTAATACCTGTGTATTTTGATGCTGCCCTTAGACTTTACCTACTAAATCTCTACTCATGGAATTAGTGGCAAATAATTTTCTGCCATAGCTAATGATGGCAAAACCAGTAAAATTCATAAACAAGCCATAAATCGCACCAGGAACTGCCATATCTGGATTATTCAGCAGCCCCGCAGTGATAGCGATCGCTAGCGTGCCATTTTGAAACCCAACTTCAATGGCAATACATATTTGCTGGGCAATATTGAGTTGGAATAGTTTGCTAAGAAAAAATCCTGCCAAGATTGAAATCAGATTCAACATCACCACCCCAATACCCACTTGCACAATAAATTCTGGGAGGCGATTCCACTCTCGAATCAAGATTAACAAAATAATCAGGGCAAGTAAGGCGATCGCTAGGCGATTAGTTACTTTTTCTAAGCGCAAAGCCGTATCTGTAAACCTCTGGCGTATATACATTCCTAACCCAATCGGCACCATTGTAATTAGGAATATTTGTAACATTGTCGAACCAATTGGTAGTGCGATCGCTGCACCTTGCCCTAAAAAATGTTGCAGTGCCAAATTAGCAAATATGGGAATGGTAAATATTGTGATGATACTACTCAACACAGTGAGAGTAACCGACAACGCCACATCACCACGGGCTAGATATGTCACCATATTTGATGATACGCCCCCAGGACATAATGCCAAGATAATTAATCCCACCGCGATGACAGGCTGCATGGGTACAGTTTTAGCAATGCAAAAGCCAATGATTGGTAAAACTATTAACTGGCTTACCAAGCCTACTGAGACTGCTTTTGGATACTTAGTGACGCGTTGAAAATCTTTTGGTTGCAAAGATAAACCCATTCCTAGCATGATAATAGCCAAGGACAGGGGTAAAATCACGTTAGTCAACAAATTTGCTTGCATAAAGCTGGATTAAAGCATATATCCGGGATACATCAGAAGTTTACATTAGTGTGTCATCCAGTGTATGCAGACAAAAATAATCTATTCAAGTATTAATAGATACTGCATAATTATAAAAACTACATGAAGTCTAGATAATATCTTGACAATTTCATAGTGGAATAACTGATTGAGATTGGATGATTGCTTTCATTAGAGACGAATTATTTAAATAAGTAATCTCTACCTGTTAATTGTATATATTAAAACACAAAATGGAACTAATCTCAGGGTGCATCCCATGAAGTAATTAACATTCATAGGGCTTGCATAATGTTTCTACAAAATTCCAGTTTTACAAAAAATACTTGTCTGACAAATAAAAAGAAAAATCTTAACCGTGCTGGCAACGCTGTTTTATATTGTGGATTGTCAATCACATTAATGGCGTGTACAGTTGCTACTGTTACGGCTATCTATCCTTTTCTCATATCTTGCCTAGCTGCCACAAATGATACTTCATTTCAGGCTACGTCAATTCCTTGGCTTGATAATCAATCCAGTTGTCAAGAGACTGGACGTAATTGGCATGAAAATAAATGTTGGGATGAGGAACATAGCCCTACATTTTAGAGGATTTCGTAGGTCTTAAATATGTTCAGAGGATACTGCACCAGATGCGATCGCTTCTGATTTTTGACTATCAATAATTTAAATACCGCACAATAGTTTCTTTACTTGTAGTTGCTACTTTGGTGACTTGAATTATGTCACTAACAAAAGTATAAAATTTGACAGATTAACGCCTTCATGAAAAATAATCTCCCCTTTCCCGTAACCTTGCACTGGAGAATAAGGTTGCAAACTTACAGAGTAGGGAGTAGGGATTGGGGATTGGGTAAACACTTCTCCCTTGTCTCCCTTGTCTCTCTAGACTACCAAACCTGGACGGTGATGAATCCAGGGATTAGCAGCTTCTAGTTGGGCAGCTAGGCTGATAATGGTGGCTTCCGCCGCAGGTTTGCCAATTAGCTGCACACTCATGGGTAAACCATTACTATCAAAACCTACAGGTAAAGCGATCGCAGGTTGTCCAGTAGCGTTGGCTGGAGGACAAGGGGCAACCCAGTTAACAATTTGTTGGAATGTATCTTCAGGACTTAAATTAGCCCATTCCCCCACACGAATAGGTGAGTGTAAGTACACGGGCAATATCACCACATCCACGGTATCAAAAAATGCCACAATTTGCCGAGCAACTATCTGCATTTTATAAACTGCTTGGATGTATTCGCCCACAGTTCCAACCCGTGACAATAGCCAACGGTTTACAGGCTGTAATACCTCTGGTGGTATACCAGCAGCTGCAATTCCAGATTGCCAAACAATTTGAAACGGTTCGACTAACGCACTAAAATCAAGACTTTTTTCTTCAACTTGATGACCTAATTCTGCTAATAATTTAACGGTATGTAACACAGCCTGTTGACAGTTAGCGTCTGCTGCACCCAAGGGCGGAATATCCGTAGCAAAGGCAATTCGCAAACTCCCTGGAGGGGTTTGTGCAGCCGTTAAAAATGATGGTTCTGGATCGGGTAGCCAGTAAGGATCACCTGTGATGTAGCCAGAAATACTATCTAACATAGCAGCCGCATCAGCAACCGTACGGGCAATAGGGCCATTGACACCAAGTCCTGCGAGGCGATCGCCTACGGGTGCTTTACTGACTCTACCTCGTGCTGGCTTAATCCCCACCAACCCGCAACAAGCAGCAGGACCTCGAATTGAACCACCACCGTCAGAACCTTGGGCGATCGCACATAATCCGGCGGCGACTGCGGCGGCTGCCCCACCACTGGAACCACCAGGGGTATATTCTAAATTCCAGGGATTTCTGGCAGGGGGAAATCCTGTAGGTTCAGTGTAAGGAAATGAACCTAGTTCGGAAGTAGCTGTTTTTCCGAGGATAATAAATCCAGCTTGTTTTATACGTGTGACAACTCCATCATCAAATTCTGGGATATTGTCCAGTAATGCTGGACTGCCATAGGTACAAGGTACACCGGCTACAGCATTGAGGTCTTTAATAGAAATTGGTACACCAAAAAATGCTGGTAGTTCAGCAGCCGTTGTGAGTAATTCTGTTTTGGCTGTAGCATCAGCGATCGCCAAATCTGCTGTAACTGTAAAATAACTGCCCAATTGCGGATTCAATTGCTGAATCCGATTTAAATATATTTCAACCAACTCTAACGGTGATATTTCCCGGCGGCGAATCAATTGCGCTAACTCTAATGCTGGGGTAAAAGCTAAATCAGTTTCATTCATAAGGTTTGGGGTTTGGGCATAAGGGGCAATTGGGGATGGGGGACTAGGGGACTTCCAACTAAAAAAATATACAATCGCGAGGGGTAGCAGGGGGAGCAGGGGAGGGAGAGCTTGTTACTTTAGCAAAGTTTCCGGGAACTATAAATCTGTTGTTGATGGGATTTATGATCTCTTTGCTGTGATTTTTTAGACTTATACGGGCAGAATGTCTACAAATAAGGGGTTTTTGGTTTTGTCAAGCCATTTTGATTATAAAACTCAAGTTTAATTACTCAATCTCTCTAGCCCCTAACCTCTGGCTAATTACATCTACTTGCAACTAATCCCCAAGGGATATTTATGGCTGACTTAGAATCACTGATTAATGAACTGCCAAAAATTGTTTATCACCTCAAACTGACGATTGGCAATTCTCAGGAAATTATGCAGCAGGTTATCCTGATCAATAATGCTCAGGAACAACTACGTCAGATTCAACAAGCGATTACCCAGAATTTAAGTCTTGTGGCTAGTAAAAGTGCTGTTATCAGTATGCTACCTGATGAGCATAAGGTAACAGGATTGATAATCCCTAGTATTTTACAAGTTAATCCTGCGATTACTGGCAACCCCAGATTAATTGCTGAAAAGTTTGGCAATCCAGAAACAGAAATATCTTTAGTTAATTTAAAATCCAAAATTAATTGCTGGTTGGAATGGGGTGATTTGTTGCAAGCGATCGCCGCAGATATTTTAGTGGATGCTAATTTAGTTAACCAAATTAATTTGAATATTAAATATCCCAGTTTGTTGATTAAAATTCAAGATATAAAAAAATATTTAGAACAAAATATAGCAGGTAAAAATCGGTTTTTCAAAAAAAAATTAAATAATATTAGCGAGGAAGTTTTACAAGTTAAAAATCGACTTACTTACGTCATTGATACCATTAAAAACAGCCAAAATCTATTAACAATAATACTAGCTGTCTCATCATTTTGTGGTCAATCTGGCTTTGCTATAGAATGGTTAGATGATGCTCATGAATTAATTATATCCAGTGATAATAATTTTCGAGAGTTGACTGATATTCTCAATGATTGTGAAAATTATCAAAATAAAATTGATTTATTTAGTGAAGAAATAAAAGAGCAAAAACATCAGCCAAGAAAGCCTCCAACAATAGTTATTAATCATCCTACCCAAACAAGAAAGCAGAATTTCGACACACCGAAGATTATACGTAGAACTTTAGTTATGGCTTCCAGTTTAGCTGTCTTGGGTTTTGGTGGTTGGCTAATCAAAGATAATATTCCACAAAATCAGTCATTCAGTTTCAATTTTACTAAGGAAAGTACAGCAGTTAGCAATTTTAAATCTGCTTTAAAACTGGGTATGCAAGCTTCTTTCCTCGCACAAAATCCCCCTCATCCTCTTTCAGTTTGGCAACAAGCTGCATCTAAATGGCAGGAAGCCATACAAATATTAAAAACCATTCCTGATGGAACATCTGTATCTGCACAAGCCCAAGAAAGACTAATTCGTTATCAACTTAATTATCTTGCCATCAAAAAAAGAGCCGCAACTGAAAAGCAAGCTGTAGGCAACTTAGAGTTAGCCGGAAAATTAGCTACAGAAGCTAATTACCTGATGGAAACTTCTCCTACTTCTTTATTAGCTTGGCAACAAGCAAAAGATAAATGGCAGCAGTCTATTAAGCTATTAGAAGCTATTCCTAAAAGTAGTTCTGTCTATAAACAGGCTCAAGAAACTTTACCCAACTATAAAACAAATTACACGGCTATTAATGCAATTATGAAAAATAGATTTCAGTCGGTTAATTAGGGGGATGAGGGACTGGGGATTGGGGATTGGGGACTGGGGATTGGGTTAAAAACCTTGTGGTGTCTCAGTTTTATTACAACGTTTCTACTGTTGAGTAAAAAATAAGAATCCTGTTTGGAATAAACCAACAATAAACCCTAATATTCCACCCAAGGTGACAATTGCCTGTAATTCATTTTTCACAATTCCTTCAATTGCTGCTTCCAAATCAGCCGGGGATGTTGATTTTACCCGGTCAACGATTACCTGATCTATAGATAAAATAGGAATTACCTGAGCTACAATAATTTCTAAATCCTTTTCTAAATATCGCTCTAAAATTAGTGCCAATTCTTGACTGACAACCTCTAAAGAATTAAGAACTACAGGTGAATTGCTCAGACGATTTAATAGTAATTTAGCGATATTGTCCCAATTGACAGACTCAGTTAATCCTTGTAACAAATCGCTACCACTGGTTTGAATATACTGGCGGACTGTTTCCCGCGTGGTTTTTCGCAGTTGGCGGACTGTACCAATGGGTAAATTTTGCAATGATAAATTCAGCAAGATTTTCTTGAGGCGATCGCGCATCTGCAAATCTTGAATTAATTCCTGCAATCGGGCGTTAGTTGCTTCTTTTTCATCTAGGCAAAAAGTTCTGAGTCTTGTAAGCGTATTCCGCAAACCAAACAGATTAGCTACTACCCAATAAGTACCACTGGTTTTTTCCCGAAAGCTTTCATCAATAATTTGAATCGTGCGATCGGTTAAAAAATCTACAATTGCCTGCCGTAATACATCTGGCGGCAAAACTACTTCTAAAAACCAATCAGCCAACCGTGTTGATTGCTCTTCACTTAATTGTAATTCCAGTAATATCTGGTCAAAAATCTGGTTAATTTGTGCTTCTAAAAAATCTTCCTGTCTCGCCAAAACTTTCAGTAGACGCGGTAAGGATTCCCCCAATAAATCGCGCAGAATCCCCGCCACAACTTTGGCACTTTTCTGATTTTTGTCTATTTTAATTTGATCAATAGCTAGTCGCAATAACCACAAAATTGCTGACTGTACCCGTTCAGTTTCTAATAACCTGCGTGCCAGTTTTTGCAATTCATCTGGTGTCAGTAGCGACCCCATGATCGTATCAGAAATATTCTTAGCCAAACGTTCCTGGTTGCGAGGAATCAATCCAGGGGTGAATGGCACTCGTCGCCCAGCAATATAAATTGCTCGGTAAGGACGAAATAGCATTTTGATGGCTATATCATTGGTGAAATAGCCAATAATTCCACCCAAGATAGGGGGAGATACATACAGTAACAGATGAGACCAATCCACAGTTTTTTGGGTTAAGAGTGGGGATTGGGGATTGGGAAGCAGGGGATTAGGGATTGGGGAAGCAGGGGATTAGGGATTAGGGACTGGGGACTAGGAAGCAATTCTACCCTATCTTCACCCTCTACCTTGTCTACCTTGTCTCTTTCCAATACCCCATGCCCTACGCCCAATTACCAATTACCTATTTACTAACTACCAATATTCCCATCATACCGTTCGCAATGGGGTAGTGGGTGGCTGAGACAAAACCAGCTTGATGGGCGAATTCTACTTGCTCTTGTCCTTGAGGAAAGCGATCTAAGCTGGGGCTGATGTAAGCGTACTCTTCCTTCATCCCCATACGCTCGGCCATAGGCACAACTATATGATCTAAATACCACTGCTGAAAAGCGCGAAATTGCTGGTTTTTGGGGCGATGAAAGTCTAATATGGCTGCCTTACCATCCGGCTTAAGGACACGGTGTAATTCTTGAAGGCTACGGCGAATATCTGTAACATTTCTTAAACCGTAGCCCATTGTCGCAGCATCAAATAGATTGTCATCAAAAGGCAAATTTAACACATCGGCTTCTACCCAAGAAATCTCAAATTGAGGGTATTGGGTTTGGGAACGTTCTTTTGCCATTGCTAGCAGATTGCCGGAAAAGTCCACTCCGTAAACTTTGCCTGTTTTGACACGTCTGGCTAAACTAAAGGCTAAATCACCACTACCACAACATAAATCTAGGCAGGTATCTCCTGGTTTAGCTGCACTCCATTTAATGGCCATTTCTTTCCATATCCGGTGTTGTCCGAGACTCAACCAATCATTGAATTGATCATACACAGGAGCAATCCGGTCAAAAATGGCACGAATTTCGTTAGTCATTAGTCATTAGTCAATGGTCATTAGTTATTTAACTATGGACTGTGGACTATTGACTATTGACTGTTAACTAAACTTTTGTTTCAAGACAGAGACTACTAGCTAAGGCGATCGCTACCAGTTGTGCTGATAAGTGAATCAGGTTTAATTCATCTTCTCGTAAGGAGATTGATTGTTTCCATTGCAGGGACAACACTCCTAACATCTGCTCACGGTAGGTAACTGGTATAACTAAATGAGCTTGAATACCACTGTGTTGGTAATGAGCCACATTAGCAAATTTAGCGTCTTTGGGGATATTTAGGGAAACTTGAATTTGACCGGTGGCGATCGCTTCCTGTGTCAGTGGATCTTGCTCTAACCAATTTTGGACAGTACCTTCACTACAGTAAAACCCTTGTGTTGCAGTCAGTGCCTTACCCTCAACTAGCTGCAAAATACAAGTGTCAGCTGCAAAACTGTCATTAAATGCTGTGGCGATTGGTGTGAGGGTTGCTTCTAAACTTTGGGATGCTTGAGTTACCTGTACCAAAACAGTCAGTAGGGACATTTGAGCATTGGCGCGGCGTAGTTCCTCGGTTCTCTGCTTGAGTAAGTCATAGGTTTCGGCTGCACGCTGCACAACTGCCTTGAGTTCACCAGGGTCCCAAGGCTTAGTAATATATTTATAGACTTGCCCGGCGTTAATGGCTTCTACTAAGTCTTCTATGTCAGTAAATCCTGTCAGAATTATTCTCACCGTGTCGGGGAACTGGGGTACAGTCTTACTGAGAAATTCCGTACCTTTCATTTCTGGCATCCGTTGATCGGAAATAATTACCGCTACTTCCCCTTCTACTGCTAAGACTTCTAAGGCATTGATGCCACTATCAGCTTTGAGGACATTAAAATCTCGGCGAAAAGTCCGATAAAGCAAGTCAAGATTATCTGGCTCATCGTCAACTACCAATATTTTGAGTTTTTTTGGTCTTTCTAGAGTTGCCATTGGACGGTGAGTCATCTGGATGTCGGAAATGGTGTCAGCCATAAGATATTGCTTGTAAGAATTATTTATATTGCTAACCAGCTTAGTAGATTATGGCTATCAAGCCTTGCGGGAATGTACTGATATGATTACTGCTGGTTTAATGAGTCATAGTGATAATGCAAAATTTTCTATGGCGCTAGAGTGTAGAGATATTGAGCGGTAAAAGATTACAATAATATTTGCCAATGCGGTATCAATTAGCCTCTCAAGTAGAAGCTTACATTTTAGATTATGACTGACCTACCACCCAACGCACCCAATTCTGAGAATGCTGCTAATGATTCAGCACAAGAGTTACTACTCAAGCTAAGACAAAAACAAGGTAATTGGGTGGAATGGGGATTAGCGATCGCTGCTTTGCAAAAAAACGGTTACAACCCCCAAGAAATTTTTGAAGCCACTGGATTTGAGCCAATTCAACAAAATCAGGTGATTGTTGGCGCACAAGTGTATAGTTCTCTAGAAAAATCTGGTGCATCGGCAGCTACGCGATCGCATTATGCTATGCGTGGTAGCGATGTTTTATATGAATTGCGATTACTCACCCAAGAAGAACGGGCGGCGGCGGCTGAGTTGACTTACCAACATAAACTCGATGTTGATGAGGCGCGAGAAGTCGCCAAAGCTGTGAAAGATTTTTCTCGCTTCCGCACTTTACCAGAAGGATTTTCTAACCATCCTGGGGATGCCGTCGCTTATCAAGCGTGGAAATTAGCACGGCAAAACACTGATTTGCAAGAGCGATCGCGTTTAATTGCTAAGGGTTTACGCTTTGCCCATACACAAACAGCTAGGAAACAAATCGAACAGTTGCTGACTGATTTTACCGTTGTTTCCCAGCGTCCGGCTCCCATTCCTCCCTTTTTTCGTTGCGATTCCGAAGAAGAATTACCCCGGATTGTACCTGTAGTGGGTGAGTTACCTTTAAAACCACAAGAACTACAAGCAGTTCCTCTGATAGAAGAGATTGAACCATTCCGGATCGTAAAATTTGCTGGAGATCAAGCTTGGGTAGCCTTACCAGGTTGGCAAGTGCTGTTGAGTGCAGAAGATCCAGTAGTGATTTTAGCAACTAGCGATCGCTTCCCTAGCCAGTCCCAAACCCAACCAGGGCCTGTATTAGTGGTTGTAGATCGTTCCCAGCGTCAATGGAATGACTTTAGTTACTTTGTGATTGATAACAGTGGCGAATTAGATTTTCAGTGGTTTGAAACAGAACCAGAATTTGCCATCTTAGGAAAAGTAATTATCATCGTTCGCCCTCGCAGAATCTTGGATGAAGAAGTAACTAAAGATTCCTGGCAAATTGATGAATAAATATAAGTAGGGAGTAGGGAATTGGGAGTAGGGAGTAGGGAGTAGGAAGGAGCAGGGGAGCAGGGGAGCAGAGGAGAAGAACTTTTACCCAGTCCCCAGTCCCCAATCCCCAACTACTTACCACATCGGTAAAGCTGATAAGGAATACCGATGCGGTAGTGTTGTTTAGGATCAATTGTGCAAGTTCTTTGCTCAGATAGCGTCAACTGTTGAGGATAATCCCGTCGCCGCATACCTGGGCCAACTATCCATAAATTGAGCGGGGATGTTACTGATATGGATAGTTGTGAAAGTTTTTCCCAAACAGCAGATAAACTAGGATATCTCTGTAAAGCAGCAAAACTATCAAACTCAGATGTTTGACTTCTGATTTGTTCTAACGCCAAAGCAAAACTCAGTCCTAAAGCTACATCTTGATAATTTTCATATGTCACCACTAACATGAGAGAAATAGAAGGTTTTTGATTCATATTTTGAGCCACTCTTTCAGGTTGAAATGGCTTTTGAAATATTAAATTAAATACAACGAAGATACTACTTAATAAACCCACAAATATAAAAATTGTAATTATCTTCTTCCTTTGACTTTGTAGTTTTTTACTTTTAACTATGCTGGCTGCTAAAAGAGTGCAGAAGCTAGGATAGTAGACAAAGCTATAACGGGGAATTGCAGTAATATCTTCACCAAATAAATAAGCAATACCAAAGCACTGTAATAATATAAAACCTGTAAAGCTTATTAGTGTGAATGTAGCTAAATGGGTTGTATCTTGTAACCACAATTGCTTTAAACCTTGAAAGATTATTAACCCAGCCCAAATAGCAAAGGTTAACATTAATAATCCACAGAATATGGTAATTATTAATGATTGATTTTCTACAGGTAAAGCTATGATCATCAACATCCAATTAATTAGAGTTTGATAAAAAGGTGCAATGATCATTGGGGAAGGTAGCCAGTGAGTTTCTGAACGTTGAGCATGACTAAAAGTTACCAGTATCCAAGGTAGAAAACCAATAATCACACTACCAGTAGAGATAGTTAAAGCTAGCAAAATTTTATGCTTACTTACTTGCTGAAATTCTCCCCTATAAGTGACTATCAGTAAAGTAGCAATTTCCGCAATCCAAGCCAGAATAAAAAAATAGTGGACGTACAAACCAAAAATATTAATAACTCCCCAGAATAGCCAAACCCAAAATCTCATCCTGCCTTGAACAATATCTTGCTGAATTTGCATGAGTCCCAGCAATGATAAAGTTATCAGGAACATGGGTAAGGTATAGTGTCGTGCTTCTTGAGAAAGGTATACAGCAAAGGGGGATACAGCCATGAGGAATGCAGCGACAATTCCTGATGTTCGTGAAAAGGCGATCCGATTGACACCATAAATAGCTGCGATCGCACCCACACCAAATAAAGCCGGTAGCGATCGCAATTTTGTCACCCAATCGTTTCCTAAAGGAGTCAGCCACCCCAACCAACGATACATTCCACAAAAAAATAACGGTGGATGAGTAGATTGAGTAGCAATGTTATGAGCAATTTCTGAGCAGCTAACCCCAGACTTAAAAGTAAAAATTTCCTGTATCCGGTTCAGGGGAAAAACCACATCCAAAGGCAAATCCTGATAATTTTTACCTAAACTGAATATGGCAGTAATCACCTCATCCATCCATAGAGACTTTAAATCTAAATGCCAAAAACGCAAAATAGCACCGAGTGCGATCGCTCCCAATAAAAAAACATAATGGCTAAAATTTTTCACCTTTAAAATATTGTTCATATTACAATTTGAAACAAAATCCTTTAATCATAATTAATAGCTAAACTCTCAATATAGCTGCATAATTATATTATTTAATCGCTGTTTTTTGCCATCAAAAAATCAGAGATCATACAAAACCTTAAACCAATTCACAAATATCTGTGCTTTTGGATGTTGGGGATTTAAAATTTTATACTTGATAGCTTGATGTAATTGTCTTCCTGGTTCTTCTTGCCAAGCTAACCAAGTGTAAATTGTAGCTTTATCAAGATGAGCATCTATAAATGATGCTCCTTTATCTTTTGCTTTTCCTACGACTTCCTGAGCATATTTCCAGAGTGGCTCACTCTCATCTGGAATCATATAAGCTAAAAAAGTCTCTAACATTCCTTGCATTAGGTTATCCGGCATAATCCAGACACCAAATTTAATTCCTGTGTTTGTGACATGGATTAGTCCTGTGTTTGGTATGTCTTCTGGAATGTCTGGTATACTTGATAAACAAGCATTTCTTATGCTGATCCATCGTTCAGATAAATCTGCATCAGCATCTACGATCAAACCCAGATGAGTCAGTCCTGATGCTTGCAATTCGGTAGTTATAAGGTCTGCATTAATATTTTCATAACCGTCACAGTCTTGTATGTAAACCACAGGTTTACCGTTTGGTGCAACCCAAATGATTCCATTCTTTTCTATCAATTCTGGTATAACTCTCAGATCATCTTTTCCTTCAACTAAAAGCTTCTTAGTTACGTAACCTTTTGTCATTGCTAACGTACCTCAATTTCTCTTTCAGCAGCAATGACAATTTGCGGTTCTGTGAAGACTACACTTTTTTCTTTACCTTTCTCAATTCGATGAATTCTAATACCATCCTCAGTGACATCTTCCTGTTGTGCAATACTGGCTAAACTCATCCAACAATCACTATTATGAGTAGTTGCAAAAACTTGTACGTTCAATCTTTGTGCAGTTTTACAAATCATCTGCCACATATTAGACATAGCAGTGAAATGAAGTCCAGTATCAATCTCATCTACAAACAAATATCCATCTTTAGCGTATATAATAGCTAGCGCCAGTCCCAAAATACGCCAAATTCCATCACCCATACTGCCAATTGGTACGCGCTGCTCACTATCAGACAAACTTACAAAAAAACCACTGCGTGAATCAAAAGTATTTCTGACTCTTAATGATCTGACGTTTTGCAGATTAACTGATGCAATACGTTCAATTCGACCATCAATAATATGAAGTGCCTCTTCTACTAATTTTTCATCAGGAGTTAATACAATTCTTTCAAACAACTCAGTCATTTTTGCGGTTGTTAAAGAAGATGATGTAACTAATATGGTTCTGGGTGCTAAATTAGTATCTTGACTGAAATGATGAATATACTTTAAAGGTAAGCCATTATTTTCTGATAAAGGTATATTTAAAATTTCTTTGCTTTTATTACCATAAATCCAATTTACTTGTAAATTAAAAGCTTCTATCTCTATTAAAGATGGCTCTAATTCACTATCTACTTGCATATATGCTTGACTTGAATTGTCATTTAAACGTAATTTATGTTTTCCTATAGCTACAACAATTTTTTCTTCAATATTGTCATTCATTCCAGATATACTAAATTTGTTTCCAGATTGAAGTTTATGTGCAGGATACAAATGACAAATATCAAGCTCACGTTCTTCTATTTCTGTTGGATTATAATTCCAAAAATACTCACCTCTATTTATCATGACTTCACGCATTGGCTCAAGATTAGTTCTTGAACACAGCATTTGAATAGCTTCTAGTATTGATGTTTTACCAGTATTATTTTTACCCACCAGCAGGTTGACTCTACCAAGTTGTTCCAGTTGGAAAGAATGAAAACCCCGAAAATTCTCTATTTTTACTTTTGTAAACATAATCTTACTCGCCAAAGACGACAAAGACTTCATGATTTGTATTTAGTGTAAGCAGTCTTGACACTTATCGCTGTAGTAGTAAGGAGCGATCGCTCCACTACTCCACATTACCAATTTCCCCTTCAGTTTCTACAACCTCAACGGGACTTAGGTAGGTATCATACATTTTTCTTTGTGGCAGTCAATAGTCCCTAGTCAAAAGTAGAACTAATAACCATTAAATACCTGCACTTTTGTTTTAGTTTGCTAGTTGCGAAAGTCCTATCTAATTATCTTACCAAAGAGTTTAACGCAGTTGTTCGGCAAGATATGCTACCGCTATTCCTTCAGAATTTATGTAAATTTTCCATTATTAATTATCCCCACAATCTTCTACCTGCTTTACCATTTAATCGATTGTGAGTATCTGCTAATAAAGCTGGAATATCTAAATTTTCTGGACACCGAGGTAAACAATCACCACATTCTGTACAACGGTTGGCTTTCATTCCTGGAAACCAATGTCCAGCATTTTCAAACATTCCATAACGGTACTGCCCGTAATCGCTCATATCATATGCAACTGCTAAATTCCGTAAGCGCAAAACCTCTGGAATATTAATCTTTTCTGGACAAGGTAAACAAGCATAGCATTGGCTACACTTTTCAGTTGCCAAAACTGTTTTTTGATGATGTTCTAAACGTTTAAAAGTTGAAATTTCTGCTGATGTTAACTCACTATCACTATCAGCAACCTTTAACGGTTCTATTAATTCTTCTGGGTTTGCTGGGCCTACACTCAAAGTAGTAATGCGTTTGTCACTGAGTAAAAATCGATAGTTTAATTCTAAAGGTGAAAACGGTTGACATAAATCTTTGAGAGTTGGGGGAGGCGTGTATAATCTTCCTCCCTTATCGGCTGGGGAAATAATAAAAACGCCCATATCTTTTTCAGTTGCTAACTGAATTGCTGGTGCGTTTCTTTGAAAAAAATAGTAATAATGTAGATTGACAAATGCAAATAAATTTGTATTGATAGCAGCTTGTATTACCTCTAATGCACCGTGGGTGGAAAAACCAACGTGTCTGACTCTACCATCGTTAATAGCTTCTGCTACCGCTTTCATACAGCCATCTTGGCTTTGCACCCACTCTAAATGTTCCCAAGTATTTAAGCCATGAATTCCTAGACAATCTAAGTAATTTATATGCAATCTTTCTAGGGATTCATTGATGTACCGACGCATACTATCAGCATCAGCTGTAGGTGGGATTTTGGTAGTGATGTACAGTTGGGAACGAGGTAGTGACAATCCAGTTTTGATGGCTTTACCAAGATACTCCTCACTGTTACCATATCCTCTGGCTGTTTCTATATGATTGATTCCCTGCGCTAAAGCTTTGTTGATAGTTTGCTGAACATTTTCAGCATCAGCTAAGTAGCGCATTGTTCCTAAAGAAAAAACTGAAAGATGTAGATTCGTTTTCCCAAAGCGTCGGTACTGCATAAGTTCAGTTTTGAGTCAAAAGTGCTGTTAGGGGTAGCGGGGCGATGAGCCGCGTGCTGAGTAAAACATGATTGCGTGAAATATGAGCAATAAGCAACACAAGAGTCGTTATTTCCCTGGAATTTCTACTTTTTCTGTCTCAAAACTCAAAACTCTACACTCAGCACTCGTGACTTTTCTAACTATCACCATTACCGAAACGCTTGATCAAATCTTCAGGACGAAGATTGGAGATAAATTCCCGGAAAGCTTGTTGTTCTGCTTCATCAGCGTCACGATCAACAGGAATAGAAGCATCTGCAATCACTTCTTCCATTACCCAAATAGGAGTATTTGTACGGAGAGCAACTGCGATCGCATCACTAGGACGTGCGTCAATTTCTTTTTTGACTTCGCCTTGCTGAACAATCAAAGCTGCATAAAATGTATCTTTCTGCAAAGAATGAATTATGACTTTTTCTAAAGTCATATCCCATGCTTCCAGAATATTTACCATCAGGTCGTGGGTTAATGGTCGAGGCGGCTTTTGATTCTCCAATGCGCCCATAATTGCCCTAGCTTGTTCTTGACCAATATAAATTGGTAAAGCTCGTCGGTCTGTGGCATCTTTTAATAGTACGATCGGGCTGCGGGTAATGGCATCTAATGCTATGCCAGCGACTTTCATTTCAATCATTGGCTATGCCTCTAAAATCATTTGTTCGCTTAATGTTAAGTGATAAATACTACCCTTAATTGGGTAAGTAGGAGCAGAAATAAACATAGGCATTGTTCTCTATAATTGCTTCTATTAAACTCCTAACTGCTTGTGAACACCAGAGTAAGTCAATTTGGTCTTGATAGACAATCACCTCCTTAACCAAGTATGCCTTGTGAAAGATGTCATTGTGTTAATAAACTTATAATAGAAACAGTCAGAAAATATACTCAAAATTTCCTGCATTCTTGTGAGAATTACCAGTGGTTTTTCGGCATTTTTAGGCAATAAATAGAGTTAGTTTTACAAAAGAGCCGTGTTTACAGGATTAATCCAAGCATTAGGAACAATCAAACCCCTAGGGGGTGATTCTTGGCAAATTACTTGTGTGAGTCAGTCATCATTAATTATGCAGGATCTGGCTTATGGTGATAGTGTTGCCGTAGACGGTGTTTGCCTGACAGTGGAAGAAATTTTAAAAGATGGGTTTATCGCCTCAGCGTCACCGGAAACTTTACGCCGCACAACGTTAGGGACAGAGCAAACACAACAAGGATACGTTAACCTCGAAACCTCATTACGAGTAGGTGGCAAAGTTGGCGGTCATTTTGTGATGGGTCATGTAGACGGTGTAGGTCAATTGGTAGAAGCTCAACAGACTAAAAGTTCATGGGAAATGACTTTTACTGCACCAGAAGCGATCGCCCGTTACATTGTCCCCAAAGGCAGTATTGCTGTCAACGGCGTTAGTCTCACGATAGCTGCTTACGAGCCGGAATTATCTCAGTTTACCTTGGCCGTTATTCCTCTCACCTATGCTGATACAAATCTCCGCTATCTTGTTGCTGGCAGTTTGGTAAACCTAGAAGGGGATATTTTAGGTAAATATGTAGAAAAGTTTCTTCACCCTGGCAAAAGATATCTCACAACCACAGATGATTCCAGTCTAAGTGAAGTTTCACCCGCATTTTTAGCAGAACACGGGTATTTGTAGGGACTGGGGATTGGGGACTGGGGATTGGTCATAATGGGATTTCTCTCCCCCTGCCTCCCCTGCCTCCCCTGCTCCCCTGCTCCTTCCTACTCCCTAATCGCCTGCGCTGTCTGTACGCCTTGCAATAATTGGCTGAGGGCAATTTGTAATTGTACACCTGGGTCAACAGCTACCCAACCGTTTTGTGTCATGTGGCGGACTTCAAAGTGCAGGTGGGGGCCTGTGGAGTTACCGGTGCTACCCACTCTCCCAATCACCATTCCTGGTTCTACCCACTGTCCGGGGCGAACAAAGATTTCTGACATATGACCGTAGAGGGTTTGTTGAGCAGAACTGTGGTTGAGAATGACGGTTAGACCGTAACCACCTACCCAATCAGCAGTTTCTACTTGACCCTTGGCTGCTGCCAAAATGGGTGTACCCATAGGCGCACCTAGGTCAGCACCGGCGTGGAAGCGGCGATTGCCTGTGATGGGGTGAATTCGCCAGCCGAAGACGGATGTAATCGGGGCTGCTACAGCTAGGGGATACACCATGCCAGAGCCACCACGATACGCTAAAGTACCCGTGTAGGGGATTTGCGGCAATACTGATGCCAAGGGGATGTCATAAGCTACCGTGCTGGCACGAGGGGCAATGTTACCTTCTGCCATTGGTGCGGGCAATGTACCACCACTAGGGGCGATGGGTGTAGCACTGACTCTGGTGGTGGCGAATTCACTGGGGTTAGGAATAAACCGATTTGAGTGAAATGCAGTTTTAGTCGTTCTACCAGTAGCCACTGGAGAACTCCGCCATCTGCTGGGGCTGTCAGCATTAGCCAGTGAACGTACAGGTGATGGAGTAGCTAACTGAGCAGTTTGACTTCTTCTCAGCCATGTGGGCGTTGATTTGTTACTAGAATTGGCTACTCGTTCGTTAGATGTTTTGGCGCAGGCACTACCAGATACCCCTTGTCCTGTGGCCAGAGTTGTGCGACAACCGCTAGAGCGTTCTGTGAGAATTACAGAATTTGGTGCTTGATAAGTCGCAGTATCGTTGCTGTAATCGTTGCGGTCAATATAAGCGTCTTTATAATCCTTTTTGGGTGGTCGTGCTGTGACGCTGTTATTACTCTCAGAGTTATTTGATGGTTGGGTAGCTGTCGGCTTTTGCTCAGGTAAAGAGCGAGTGGGAGTAGCTACTTCTAGTTTGGGTTTGACCTGTGAGTTTGGAGTCGGGGCTACTCGCGAAGTTTCCACTTGCGGCTGTGACTTTTTAATTTTCACAGGGGTAGCGACTTCTAATTTGGGTTTCACCTCTGAGTTTGGAGATGGAGTCACCCGCGAAGTTTCTACTTGAGGTTGTGACTTTTTGACGTTCACAGGAGTAGCTACTTCTAGTTTGGGTTTCACCTCTGAGTTTGGAGATGGAGTCACCCGCGAAGTTTCTACTTGAGGTTGTGATTTTTTGACGTTCACAACTGGCTTATTAGACTCAACCGCCATTTTGGGTTGAGATTGTCTAACAGGCGCTTGTGTTTGGGAAACCTCGGACTTACGTAGCCTTTGCCTCAGAGTGGCTTGTCTTTGAGATGCTTTTGGCTGGGCTGGAGATGCTGCTGGTACAACAATATCTTTTTTTACAAAATTTGTCCCGGCTGAGGGCTGGGCATTTTCAATAGTAGGAACGATGTTATCTATTGATGTTTCCGTTTGGGCAAACACCAGGCCGCCACTGAGGAGGCTAACGCTACTTAACCAACACAGACCTTGTGCTGGTATAGTGTATGCTAGGCGTTTTTGCGGATTATGGGCAGAGTGATTGCGCTGCGTCATTTTTTCTCTCAGTTGAGTTGTGTCTTATTTGCCTAAAGGATGATGCTAATGGTTTGTCTTGCCCTAATAGCAATATTTTAAACAAACCTAAATATGTACCTCAAGACCTACGATAACCCAAACTGATTGTACCGGGTTCTAAAGAAATTTCTGGTGTTTTTATATCATTTATGGATTCTGTTTCTAAAGCCACCCGTAAATTACCTTGCGGCGTAACGCCAATTATAGTTCCAGCCAGATTATTGACGGATACGCGATCGCCCAGATTCACCAGTAATTCTAAATAGCGTGACAGGAGTATGTTTACTCCTGCTTGGCAAAGGCAACTCATACCGGATGCTATTCCCTGCAAAACCTGGCAGGTGAGCATTTCCAGCCCAGAAATAGGCTGATTTGATTGATGAGCTTGCCAGGATTTTAAATTGATTCCTGTCTCCGGTACTGGATTACTCCAGTTAATGCCAACGCCAATTACTGCTTGTGTAATCATGCCTTGGTTGACTTTAGTTTCTGTTAGAATGCCGCCTAATTTGCGACCATCTAATACTAAATCATTAGGCCATTTAATCCCTACATTGATACCACATTGACGCAATTGGTGAGCAATACCCCAAGCACTAGCTAAAGTTAGCTGGTAGCTGGTGTTAGCTTCTACATTGGGAGCAATGGCGACAGAAAGGTATAGTCCTCCAGATGGAGACACCCACTGACGACCCCATTGTCCCCGTCCGGCTGTTTGTTGTGTGGCAATAACTACAGTACCTGGGTTAGCACCTTGGTTGAGTAAGTCCCAAAGGGTGCGGTTAGTTGAGGCTACGCTGTCAAAGATATGCAGAGAAAAGGGTAAATATGTAGAATCATGCCCCAATTGCAGGGCTGCTTCTAACTTTTGCTGATCAAGTGCTACAGCCATTGACCGAAATTCCGTTGTTTCAAGTTAGCATTAATGGGCTGATAAGTTTCTGTTTAGGTTTGGTTCAAGATGCACACTTGGCATTGGCATAATTGGGAGGGACTACCATACCTAACTTGTAGTCTCTTAGGACATTGGCAGCACGGCTTTTTTACCCAACAGTTTTGGCCGCGATCGCCCCAGGAATTAACAAAGGTGCTGCACCCAGAAGCATCAGCATATCGTTTAAAACAGGTACATGGCAACACAGTTCTCACACCCAAGGAAATTGACAGCAATCTTGATCCAGAAGATGCGCTAGCTTTGGCAGATGGTTTAATGAGTGAGCAACCATTACAAGCTGTTTGGGTAGCGAGTGCCGATTGTACACCGGTATTGATTGGGGATATGAAAACTGGACAGGTAGCTGCACTACACGCAGGTTGGCGGGGGACAGCAAAGAAGATTGTCCCCCAAGCGATCGCTCGGATGCAAGCCCAAGGTAGTAATCTAGCCGACTTGCGGATTGCTATGGGGCCAGCCATTGCTGGGGAGGTTTACCAAGTTGCTGTAGAGGTAGCAGCAGAAATTGGAGCCAGTATTATATCACATGATGATACTCAAAAAATTGTCCATATATTACATGAGCTACCCCATTCACCATTGTTAGCTGACCCAGAACCGGGAAGGGTGAGGCTAGATGTCAGACGAGTGAATGCTTTGCAAATGACGAGTTTAGGGATTAGTGTAGAGCAAATAGCGATCGCGCCTTACTGTACCTACCAAACTCCAGAACATTTCTTTTCTTATCGTCGTGAACAACAGAAAAAAGTCCAGTGGTCAGGGATTGTTAGTAGTTAAGCAGGTGACAGGTGACAGGTGACAGGGAAGAAGCAGGGGAGCAGAGGGGCAGAGGGGCAGAGGGGCAGGGGAGAAAAACTCATGACTATTGCCTATTGCCTTCTGCTACATAAATCACGAGGTTGTGATTGTGGTTAAAAAAATGGGGTAATTATGGTAATAATTACCCCATTTTTATGATTATTTTTGATGTTTATCAGCACTCAAGTGCCGACTATAAACCTGGAAAACTAGGCAAAAGCGGCGGTTTTCACGTCGTTATTTGCGAGGATTTCTTGCAGTTCGTCGGCATCTACGGTTTCTTTATCAACCAGCATTTGCGCGATTTGATCTAAGATGTGGCGGTTACTTACCAACACGTCTTTAGCGCGGTTGTAGGCTGTGTCTACAAGTTTGCGAACTTCTTCGTCAACGGTAGCGGCAGTTTCTTCAGAGAAATCACGCTCTGACATGATATCGCGACCGAGGAACATATTACCCTGCTGGCGACCGAGGGCGACGGGGCCGAGTTTGTCACTCATGCCAAATCGGGTAATCATCTGACGGGCTACACGCGCTACCTGTTGCAAGTCGTTGGAAGCACCAGTGGTAACTTCTTCTTCACCGAAGACAATTTCTTCAGCTAAACGACCACCTAAAGCCACAGCCATCTGATTTTCAAGATAAGCGCGGCTGTATAAGCCTGTATCCATGCGGTCTTCGCTGGGGGTGAACCAAGTTAAACCACCGGCACGACCACGGGGAATAATGCTGATTTTTTGTACTGGGTCATAGTCGGGCATCAATGCACCAACTAAAGCATGACCAGCTTCGTGATAAGCTACTAGGGTTTTGCGTTTTTCGCTCATTACCCTGTCTTTCTTCTCTGGGCCTGCAAGGACGCGATCGATGGCATCATTGATTTCATCCATCGAAATTTCAGTTAAGTTGCGTCTGGCTGCCAAAATTGCGGCTTCGTTGAGCAGATTAGATAAATCTGCACCGGTAAAGCCAGGGGTACGACGAGCGATTTTATCTAAGTCTACGTCTTTGGCTAGGGTCTTGCCACGGGCATGAACTTTGAGAATTTCACTGCGTCCACCATAATCGGGACGGTCTACGACAACTTGACGGTCAAAACGACCGGGACGCAATAGGGCTGCGTCGAGTACGTCGGGACGGTTGGTGGCAGCGATAATAATGATACCAGTGTTACCTTCAAAACCGTCCATTTCGGTAAGTAACTGGTTAAGGGTTTGTTCCCGTTCATCGTTACCACCACCTAAACCTGCACCGCGTTGACGACCTACAGCGTCAATTTCATCGATGAATACGATACAAGGCGCATTGGTTTTAGCTTGCTCGAACAAGTCGCGGACGCGGGACGCACCCACACCAACGAACATTTCCACAAACTCAGAACCAGAGATGGAGAAAAATGGTACACCTGCTTCCCCAGCCACAGCACGAGCTAGGAGGGTTTTACCAGTACCAGGGGGGCCTACTAACAGTACACCTTTGGGAATTTTGGCACCGACTGCGGTAAAGCGGTCAGCGTTTTTCAGAAAGTCTACGACTTCATTTAGTTCTAGTTTGGCTTGGTCAATCCCAGCCACATCCCCAAAGGTGACTTGAGTTTGGGGTTCCATCTGCACTCTCGCTTTGGATTTCCCAAAGTTCATGGCTTGGCTACCTGGGCCACTTTGAGCGCGACGGAGCAAGAAGAATAAGCCGACTAGAAGCAATACAGGGAAGAATAGGCTGCTGAGTGCCTTAAACCAAAATCCTTCGTCGGTTTGGGGCAGCACAGAAATATCAACACCTTTGGAAGTAAGCGTATTTACTAAATCTGGGTCGTTGACTAAGGTAACAAGTTTTTTACTAGGGTCGTACTTGGGCGTTACCAACGCTGTGGAACGGTCTGCACTTAAACTAACTTTTTCTACTCTGCCTTTTTCAACTTCTTGAATAAACTGGCTATAACGCCATGTTTCCCGACTTTGGGGTTGTTTATCAAAGAAAGCTGTGCCAAGCGCAATTACAACAATAAATAGCAGCGCGTACAGCCCCGCATTTCTCCATCTTTTATTCACTGAGGTTTATCCTCCCGTATTTTTGTGCGTAGGGCATTATTAGAATTATGTTAACTTATCTTAAGGTATAACAAAATCGCTGGTCTGTCATGTTAGGAATAGCTCTTTAAGTTGCTGAAAGTGAGGATGATAGGGATCATATTGTAGCGAGCCTGTGGGCTGAACAACTGTATGAATGGGGATTATTTCCATCACACTATTAGTGTAGGCGATCGCTTCTAAGCCTTTAACTAATTCTGGTGTCCAAGGTTGTTCACATACTATCTGCTGATGGTTGTACAGCCAGCCAATTAGTTGCTGACGGCTAATTCCAGGTAATATACCCGCAGTTAATGGCGGTGTCCACCAGTTCCCGTCACCCCACCCCCAAAGATTGCCTGTGGCGGTTTCTAGCCAATTACCTGTAGTATCTACAAGTATTGCTTCTTGGGCGTGGGATTTGGCTTGGTTGATGGCTAACCATGCACCCAGATAGTTACCCGTTTTATGAGAAGCTAGACTACGAAATAATTCGGCATTGGCAACGGCACAAATTACACCATGCTGTTGTTTAGCTAACAAATCCTCTGGTAAAAGTCTGCCAATTATCCATTCCCTACCATCGGGAAAGATGGCAATTCTGAGAACTGGGAAGTGAGCCAGCATCATTTCTGCACCTTGACGCAGACGTTTCCAGTCTGGTTGTGTCCAAGCAAAAGATTTGAGGGAGAAAAGTAGGCGATCGCAGTGCGCCTGCCAGTTAGTTAAACTACTATCTAGGGAGTTGCCATACACCCGTAGGGTTGTAAAAACTGTTGCACCATAAAGTAACCCTGGATCATTAATATTTAATTCCAAAGTTTGGGACTGGATGAGTTTGCCGTTGTACCAGAACATTTTGGGGATTGGGGACTGGGGATTGGGGATTGGGGATTGGGGATTGGGGACTGGGAAAGCAGAGGAGCAGGGGAGCAGAGGAGACAAGGTAGAGATTGACTATCACCTGTCACCTATCACCTGTCACCTGTCACCTGTCACCTATTGCCTAATATTTAATCTTGTGGTGGCAATTTAATTCTATTAGTGCCGTCTGGGTTGGTAATTACTTCTCCTCCTAATTTCTCAATGGCGCTAATAGCTCGTTTACGAGTTCTGTCGTCAAGTGGATTGCTTAAAATCATTCCCCAAGTCGCAATTTGTGCATACTTGCTATTAGGATTACGGCTAAGAAATTCGGCAGTTTTTTGAGAAGTTAAAGCTACAAGTTGACTTTCTTCATCTGGGTATTGACTCGCCCAATTTGCTGCTGTTAGAAAAGATTGCTGGGCAGCTTGGGCATTTCCTAAAAATAGTAACTCATCAATTCCTTTATAACGCCATGCGTAATAAGACCTTTCGGGAACCTTGGGCGATAAGGATTTTAAACCTTTGTCCATTAAAGCTACTGCACGTTCTGGCATGGCAGCATATAGGGAAGTGCTGGTAGAAAGACTTAAATAAGCCATTAAAAATCTTGGATCACGTTCTATAATTACTTCAAAATATTCGGGGCTAAGACTATAGCCAGTTCTTGCTCGGATTTCATCATCACCAAAGTATTGTAAAAAGTTCAAATACGACCAATTTGCTATTAAGTTATCGTAACCAAAACTGGGCATTTGTTTGAGTAATTTCAGCCGTAATTGTTCTGCTTGTAATTCTTTTTCTAGAGTTTCTAAAGCAGTATATTGTTGACTATTTAACAGCTTTTGCAACCTAGGAAATTGCATAGAGCTAATTCCTAATATACATAGGCAGACTATCACAGGCGTGATGAGGGTTTGACGAGACAACAGCATCATTTTGATTGTCTTCCTCGTAAGGTATTCGTTGTATATAGTAGTCTGCCCGTAACTATCCCCCTTGGTATCACTCACTTAGATGAAATAGCAAAGCTTCAGCCATTCATTAGGATGTGACGCTTATGACTACCCAGAGTTTAAAGTTACCTTAGCAAATCATTTAGCGAACTTTAGATCAAACCCAGCTTTTTAACAAATCTGAACAATCTATAACGAGTATGCGATACATCCCCAGGCGTGGGAGATTGTGGGATAAGTTAAGGTAAATCTAATTTAATAAGTGTTGTGTTATACTGCTAGCGCCAAGGAATTATAGAGTATACACTACAATTGTTTGTTCGTTTTACTTAATTTTATTAAGTAAGGCTAGTCAAATTTTCCACAACACTTAAAATTGTATCTTGTCTACATTGCAACCTTTTACCTCTAGTTACATCATGGGATTTACTGTGAAGGAAGAATCTATTCAAAACGGTCAACTGATCAAAGCCGAAAGTGGAAATTTTCAAGAAATAATCAAGCAGCTTAATTCTAATAACCTGAATGCTGACAACGTTTTTGATGTGATGAAAGCAGCCTTAGCTGATGTTGTGGAATTAAAAATTACTACTTGGGTTGCCGAACCATCTACTCAGTTAGGGGATGATTTACAAAATAGTACGGCTGCTCAACCAGGAAACAGAATTTGTACCAAAATAAATTTAATTGATGGTGATATCGAAAATGAGGTTGGCAGTCAATTTCTTTCTAGCGGCCCTTATGCAGAACTGCTCGGTTTTCATTTAGAACAAGTTAAAGATAGCCGAGAAATTATGCAAAAGAATATAGAAAGTGTGCATAAGGTCTATAGAATTCTCAAGGAAATGGCTAATTCTCGTAGAACATTATAAATAGAAGTAGGAGGATAAAAGATTTATTTTTACATATCTAGTTTAATCAGTTCTTGAGTTATTTAATCAGTGAATTTGTAACACATATATCTACAGTAATTTTGATTGGTCTGTAGTTATTCTGGCTGTTGATTGCAGATGAAAATGTACAATTATCGAGTAGATATTTAGCCAAGATTGGAGGGTTGCTTACTATGGTTAATAAGATTCAAACTCAAACTGGAGGCAGTCTTGCCAACCCAAATAGAAATAATAATCAGCCATCGGAGGAGAAGCAAGGCAAAATTGATGTTCCATTTAAAGCTAGATGCTTATTGAATAACTTAGTATCTTCGGTGCAGGTGTTAATTGAAGATATTACAGCCTTAGAAGTGAATACTATGGTTGTTACAAGGATTAGTGGTTCAAAGTTTAATGCTTGGGAAGCATACCAAGAAATCTATTCCATACATGATAAAGATTACTTTGAAATGATGGAAATTCCCGCATCTCCAGAACTACGCGATCGCTATAAAAGTTTATTCGCACAATTAGAGTGTGAGTATTTTTATATTCTCATTGAAGATGCTAATTACACATTAAATAAATCCCATAACGATAAAGTAGATAGATATCATAAACGTCTACGTTTATTAAAAGAAATTAAAAAGGGTAAAATCGTTGAATCTGATCCCAGATATGTGGAGTTAGCTAGACCAATATTACCTGCACCTGCGCCTGTAATAGATGATGTTAGTCCAGAAAAACAAAAGAACTGGCGACAAGAATGGCAAAGAAATTGTGCAGAAATTCAGACTCTCTTGAATAATGATAAATTTGTGCGTACTTTGCGTAAAATTATTGAATTAAAAGCCGCTTTAGATGGTGGTAATGTCGCCAGTACCGAAATTGATACGATTTATGCTCAAACTGTGATGCAGCTAGATGGAGATATTATTACTAGATACCATAAAGACTTATTTGATTTATCGGAAGATGCAAAAAATTTAATTCTGCAAATTCATAATGAAGGGGTAGTTGCTGGCGAAAAACAGTGGCGGGGAATCTTAGAATTCATGATTAATCTGGTACAAAGTCTGGCGAACTTAGCTCCCAATGGTAAAAGATAAGACACAAATAAATACTCTAGCTGATGTTAACCTGACTTTTGTATTACAAATTCCTCAAGGTAATCATGTGAAACTTCAGGTTGAGCAGTCTCATTATAATTTTTACCTCAACCAAAAAGTTGTAGAACAGATTCAACAAGCTAAAAAATCAGGACTTTCTTTATATATTCCACCAAAGTTGCTGCTCCAACTTTGGTATTGTACTTTTTTTCAGTATAACTTTGTCCCTGAAGATTTTACAAAAAAAATTCGCCAGAAAACTACTAAGTCATATCTGGCGTTTTTGATGAATATATTCAAAATATTTAGAAGTAAATCTTTACAAGATAAAACAACTTTACAGACTGGCTGTACGTTTAATTCTTACTATCAACAAGAGAAATCATCAGACAATGAATATCAAGAGCCAGACTGTGTTTTGCAAAGTATTGTTTTGTTTCATGGGGATGTTATTCACAAAATTCAGCAAAATTTTCTGCAAAATCATGCTAATTGCTCCATGATTATTTCTGCTCATTATTGGCTAGTAAATCAATTGTTAGGTGGTTTAAGAAATCAGTTAAATGTGCTGATTTGGGAATTAGCGGCGCTATTTCCTACTGTTTTTGTAATTAGTAAAATATATCCTGTAAATATAATTCATTCTATCAATGGTGTATTGTTGTTTATTGTGTGTCTATTAGGAGCAACTTTATTGCTTGCTGCTTGTCGCTATCTACTGTTTCAACAACTCCAAAAGCTTATTGCTATTAATTATGAATATATTAATTGGTTAGCGTGGGGCATCACTTGTATTATCCCTGCGATCGCTATGAGTTTTACTAAAGATTTTAATTTCATTAATACTATATTATTCTTAGTTATTTCTGCTTTAGCTCCTCTAGTGATGCAGCACAGTCTCCGGTTGATTTGGGTGCAAATTATCAAACTTATTTTGCGTCGTGTTTTATAGTGCAGCGATTATATCGAGAATTTGTTGATGGTATTGCGTATTACCGTCTTGCTGATAAATCTCAGCCGATTGCTGGAAATCACTGATTGCACCTTCTTTGTCTCCTAAATTCCGGCGAATCTCAGCCCTTAAAAGATATGCTGAAGCCCAATAAGGTTGACGTTGTAAGGCTGTGTTTAAATCAGCTAAGGCTTCTGGAAAGTTTCCCAATTGGGCATGGCTACGTCCTCGGTTATACCAGTCTTCTACGTCACTAGAATCAATCAAAATGGCTTGGGTATAATCTGCTATGGCTTGGTGATACTGATTGAGGGCATAGTAACTATTGGCGCGATGGCTATAAAATAGGGCAGACTGGGGATTAATTTCTAAAGCTTGGGTGTAGTCAGCGATCGCCTCTTGATAGTTTTGTTGGGCATAGTGCAGCGCACCCCGATTAAAATAACTTTCCACTAAGTTGGGATTAATTGCTAATGCTTGATTATAGTCGGCTAATGCCCCTCTGTGATCTCCTAGTTGGCGGCGGACATTACCGCGATTACAATAAGCTGGGGCAAAATCGGGTGCAAATCTGATAGCTTGGGTGTTATCTGCAATTGCTCCCAGGAAATCTTGTAGGGCTTCATGGGTAATAGCTCGACCGTAGTATGCTTCTACTAAGTTGGGATTAATCTGTAATGCTTGATTGTAGTCACTAATAGCTCCTTGATAGTCTCCTAAATGACGGCGAGCTGTAGCGCGATCGCAGTATCCTGCTGCCAGTTGGGGATGTAGTGTTAATAATTGATTACTATCGGCTAGTGCGCCGGGATAATCACCTAGTTGGCGGCGGACATTGGCGCGAAAACCGTAAACTAAAACTAAATAGGGATTTATTTGTAATGCTTGGTTATAATCAGCGATCGCTCCTTGATAGTCTCCCCTAACTTCTCGAATTAAACCCCGTTCCGCATATGCTTGTGCGTCTTCTGGGTTTAACTTGAGGGCTTGGTTAAAGTCTTCTAGGGCGAGGTGGTATTCTTTTTGTCGAGAACGAATTGCACCCCGGTTATAGTATGCTGTGGCTAAGTTAGGGTTAATTTCTATGGCGTGATTATAGTCTCTGATTGCGGCTGGATAATCTCCTAAGACATAGTAGACATTACCTCGGTTATGGTAAGCTTCTGCTAGGTTGGGATCTAGCTGGATGGCTCGTTTGTGGTCAGCGATCGCCTGTTGATATTCCCCTAAATTATGGTAGACAACACCGCGACTACTGTAAGCGGCGGCAAGATAAGGATGCCATTGTAAGGCTTGCTGGAAGTCTGCGATCGCTTCTGGATAATCACCGCACCCATTATGAACTATACCCCGATGATAATAGGCGTTAGCAATATCGAGATTGATATGACTGGCTAATTGCGGATTTACTTCTATGGTATTAATGTAGTCAGCGATCGCTTGGTCGTAATCTCCCACCGCAAAATAGGCTCTACCCCGGCAGTAATATGATTCGGCAAATGTGGGATTAATGTCTAATGCTTGATGATAATCAGCGATCGCTCTAGAATAATCGGCTAAACAGTAACGGGCATTGCCCCGGTGATAGTAAGCTTCCGCAAAATGCGGATTAATTTCTACAGACAAATTAAAAAAGGCGATCGCTCCCAGATAATCTTGCTGTTCACTGCTGAGAATAAGTCCTCGATGACAGTAAGTTTCTGCATCAGCATTTAGGTCGATTTTTTGGGGTGCATCTGTAATTGCTCCTTGGTACTCTTTTGGCAAATTTTCGTTTACTGCCTGATTGTAATAATATTGAGCATCCATCTAGCTTTTTTTGGTTTTTTGTACTCCATTAAAACTATGATTGAGGTAGGGCTAACTCCCGATCATAGTTGAAGTATTTTCAAGACTCTACTACTAGAGTAAGATAGTTTGTCTTCATTAAACAATTAAGTTAGTCATGAGATATATATCTAGATGTGTTTAAGGCAGTTTTTATTTCATTCCCTTGCAATATGTGCAGACAGTAAAAATCCAGGTATCATCACAAATACTAAAAGTAGTAGAGATAACTATATTTCCCAGAAATTTAACTATATTTTGGGGATGGAGATTTAAATATGTACGATAAAGACGACATCAAGGCAATGCTCGATAGTATGAGTGTGTCGGATGTGCTAAGAATCATGTCTCAAGTTTGTTATGAAAAAGCTGAAAGTCTGAGAGCCAATTGGCAAGACCCCGAAACTGCTAGAGAATGGGAGAAAGTCGGGAGGGCGGTTGGCAAAATCAAAGTCAAAACTGAGTTATATTAACTAGCTAATAACTAGCTGAATATATTTATATTTAACAACCCCGTGAATTTGACCAAAGAAAGGCAGAGGGCAGGAGGCAGAAGGCAGAAGGGGGAAAATGCAATTTTTGCCCTCTGCCAAAAGGGTCACAAGCCCACGCCAGTTTGCTCAAGTCGGGAAACCCGCCCACACAACTGGCTCCTAAATTCATTTATGAACAAAAATTGGAAATGTATTTTGAGACGCGCAGCCCAAAAAATACGATGTCCTTGTTAAATCCCCTAAATTGATTTATGGGGATTTCCTTCTGACTTGAAAATCAAACTTTGGTAAAAAACTAAAGAAAGTATGTGGCTATTGTCGTTGAATGGCGACACAGCCGAAACAAAATATTGATTACAGGTTTAAATTGCGACCGGAACAGGTTCAACACTAACTTGATAACCAAGTTTTTCTAGGCGTTTAATCAAACGTTTCTTGACACTTACATGTCGATGTTTGTCGAAATAATCAGCTCCTAAATCTTTATAAGGTTCTTGACGTGATATGAGATGGTAAGCGATCGTTAAAATAGAATGTGCAACAGCAACCGCAGCGCGTTTTTTTCCGCGTCGTGCCGACAGACGACGAAACTGTGCAGCAAGGTAAGTTTTAGTTCGAGCCAAAGCATGGGCAGCTTGAACCAAAATAGTTCGTAAAACTCGATTACCTTTGCGAGTGCCGTCACAAAGCTTCTTACCGCCACTTTCATAGTTTCCAGGGGCAACCCCAGCCCAAGCAGCCAAATGTTCGGCACTTGGGAAGCGACTCATATCCGTGCCAATTTCCGAGACAATGATCTCAGCAGTTCGACGAGCAACACCAGGTATGGTGTCAACTAACTCAACCGCTTGGTCGAAAGGGCGGCAATATTCCTCAATTTGTTGGTCAAAACATTTAATTGTTTCGTCTATGCTATCAATTTGACACAGTAGCTGTGCAAGAATGAATCGTTGATGAGGACGAACTCTACCCTCAAGTGCTTGAATCAGTAAATCGTGCTTTTTCGCATGGTTCCTTTTGCCAAGTCCGCCATCAGTTCAGGACTAGCGCTACCTTCAACAATCGCAGCTAGCATTGCTCGTCCTGACACACCCATTACGTCACTGGCAACTGAGGCAAGTTTGATATTAGCAGCTTCCAGCACTTTTTGGACTCGATTCACTAAGTTAACTCTTTCGCGAATAAAATTGCTACGATGACGAGTTAAATCGCGCAAATCTCTTTGCTCCACAGGGGGAATAAAACTCGCACGTAACAACCCATGTTGTAGTAGTTCGGCAATCCACTGCGAATCTTTGATGTCTGTTTTGCGTCCTGGCACCGCTTTTATATGACGGGCATTAACTAACATAACTTCAAAGTTTCCTTCTAGGATATTAAATACAGGTCGCCAGTACTCTCCAGTACTCTCCATTGCTACATGAGTACAATTGTGACTTGTTAACCAGTCAGAAAGTTTTAACAAGTCCTGAGTCATTGTAGTGAATGTGCGTATTTCCTTGTGCCATCCGGACGAAGACTTCGGGGTAATTACACAAGCTACCACCGTCTTTTTGTGTACATCTAGTCCTGCACAACGATTGTAGACTACCTGCATATCTCTTGAGCTACTACAACTTTCAAAATTGATAGGGGGCTAATACGTGGATATCTAAATAGTAGATTCTGACTTGCGTGCTCACTAAAACCAAAAAATTGCTCAGTGGCGACAATTGGTAATTCCTCTCGATATCCAGGTTAGACTGCCCTTCAGGCTCTGATGCTCTAATAAGGAAACAACCTCGCTTGTATCAGCCTTATCTTGGAAGTTACCACATTTTCATTCATGGTGATGAAATTTTTTCATTGGGACTGCCCTCTGCCCTCTGCCTTCTGCCTTCTTAAAGTGAAACTTGCTTCATCGGGACTGCCTTGGAAGAGTTTCCCAGTTGGTTCGCGTAGCGTCTCGTAGAGAAGCAAGTGGCGTGGCAAATCTCCTGTAGCGTCAGTTCCCGTATGCCCTACTGTACTGAGTCCTCATCTCAAAGCCACTCTAATGCTTTCCTCTCCATCTCTTGAATAAACCCATCCTTGCCATCCATATACCCCTCAATATCATCAGGATATTTCTTGGCGAGTTCGCGCTTGAGTTCACTATATTTTTGCGCGTCTTCAACATGAGCAATCATGTAATCTCGAAATGCTAAGTGACGTTTTATATCTGCTGAACCCACTGCAAATGTGTGAATATGATGTGTTCTTACACCTGCTTTATTGTGCTTGCGGAAATAACGGCGGCCTGGTATTCCATACTCACCCATCACTTCGTAACCCAATGCCTCTATTGCTGAACTCTGCTCATCAACTTTCGTAATCTCTTTCACCTCAACTAAAATATCAATAATCGGCTTGGCATAAATTTGGGGGATGGCTGTACTGCCGATATGATGTACAGCAACTAGATTTTCCCTCAGTGCAAGTGCAATCTGCTGCGACTCACTAGCAAATTCGCTACGCCAGTTTGGATTATGTGGAACAACCTCTACTTTAAAAACATTTACTGTCATTGATATGGCTCCTAACAGTCATGTAGGTGAGATGAAACCCTGATTATGATAAATGTAAATATTAATTAATGGGATTGAGTTTAGTTTACTCAGTCCTACTCAGGCGATCACAATCATTGCCCTCAAGTTGGGAGTTTCACACCATCAACTAGATTAATATCCCAGCAATACAAGCGGTAATAAAACTTGCTAGTAATCCCCCAATCATTGTTCTCACGCCCATACGCGCTAAATCATGTTGGCGTTGGGGAGCCATCCCGGTAATACCGCCAATCGTAATACCAATAGAACCTATATTAGCAAAATTACATAAAGCATAAGTGGCAATAATTACTCCTCGTTGAGAAATTTTTTGACTTTTAATCAGTTCTCCTAAATCTAAATAAGCCAAAAACTCATTGAGGATTGTCTTCTTACCTAATAAAGCCCCAACTTGCCCACAATCAGCCCAAGGTACACCCATTAAAAATGCCACAGGAGCCATCACAAAAGATAAAATCCACTCTAAGGATAGCTGTGGTAAACCAATATACCCTCCCAACCATCTGAGTAAAGCATTGGCACAAGCCAGTAATCCTAAAAAGGCAATAATCATCACCCCAACATTAACTGCTAGCTTTACACCGTCAATGGCTCCACTGGTAGCAGCGTCAATGACGTTAACATAAGTATTTTCTACATCCATGTTGGCATTACCACCTGTTTCAGATACTTCCGTTTCCGGGTACATCAGCTTTGATACCACTAAGGAAGTCGGCGCAGTCATAAAAAAGGCTGCAATTAAGTGTTCTGGGGGGATACCAAAGGAAAGATAAGCACCTAAAACCCCCCCGGCGATGGTGGCAAAGCCGCCAGTCATTACCGCATGGAGTTCCGATTGAGTCATTTTTGCTACATATGGCTTAACCATTAATGCGGCTTCTGTCGGCCCCAAAAAAATATTACCGGCACAAGATAAAGACTCAGAGCCAGATGTTTTCATTGTCTTCATCATTACCCATGCCAACCCATACACTACCCGTTGCAAAATGCCGTAGTAGTATAAAACACTAATGAAAGCAGAAAAAAAGATAATCGTAGGCAGCACCTGAAAAGCAAATAAATGCTCCTTAAAATTATCTCCAAACACAAATTTTGCTCCTTCATCAGAAAAAGCTAAAAAACTGCTAACAATATCCCCCAACGACTTAAAAATATTTAATCCCCAAGGTGTTTTCAGAATCACCAAGGCAAAAACGAACTCCAATCCCAGCCCCCAAGCGATGGTTCGCCAACGCACAGCCTCACGTTTAACCGAGATGGCGTAAGATATACCAATAAACACGAGAATGCCTAATAGAGAAATAGCGCGTTCCATATGTACTCCCTCATGACCGTTAAGATATTTGGTCACAAAGCATACACAATAATCTGCCAAATTTCCAACGCCGAGGCTCAATATATGGCAGAAGGCAATAGGCAATAGGCAATAGTAAGATCCATGCCATGAATGAGTTTGAGCTTTTAGTCGTGTCCTAATCGCCCTGTCTACAGCTATACAAGGGTGCGGCAAGGCTAAAGTAGTGCAAAAATAAGTTATTGTGGTGTGGACATCTTGCCCGCACTGGACGGGCTAGAAGCCCATCCCACAAGAGAGTTTTATTGCAACATTTAAGGCTTGCCACGCCACTACTAACTGCGTCCCTGAAGCGTTTTACAAACCCATAATCTGACGATAATGAGTTTCTATTTGCGCTACTGTTTGGGATTGGCGCTTGGTTTCCCACTGGCTGCGGTTAAATAATTCTTGTCGCAGTTCATCTACGTTAATAGTAGTAACTTTACCATTGGCAATAATTTGTTTGCCATACACCCAAGCACTATCTACTACATTGGTGGGACGACCTAATACTAATAAACCGATGGGGTCTGTCCGGGGTAATAATGATAAGTTAGTCAGGTCATAAAGTACCAAATCAGCTTGTTTACCAACTGTGAGGGAACCGATTTGATCTGCCATATTTAACCCCTTGGCACCGCCTAATGATGCCATTTCTACGGCTTTTCGGGGTGTAATCCAGTAGCGATAATCTAAATCTGTAACGTTGTGTAAAATAGAGCCAATTTTGACGGCTTCTAACAAGTCTTGAGAGTCATTACTGGAAGCGCCATCACAACCAAAAGTAACATTTACGCCAGCTTGCTGATATTTTAAAATCGGAGCGATGCCGCTACCTAAGCGCAGATTACTGAGGGGATTGTGTACAACTGTTGATTGAGTTTCTGCCAGGATAGCAATATCTGCATCATTTAACCAGACACAATGAGCTAAGGAAGTGCGATCGCTCAAGTAACCAATTTGTTTTAGATGGGTGACAGCACTACAACCGTATTTTTCTTGGGCGAGTAGGGCTTGGGCTTTGGTTTCCAGTAAATGAGAGTGACGACAAATATGATAGCGATCGCTTAAGTCAATACACCCCTCAAATAAAGCATCGGTACACAACTGAATTCCTGTTGGTGCTACTAAAAGACTCACACCCTCATCGGGACGGTGGAACTGTTTAATTGCTGCTTCAATGATTTCGAGGGTGGCGGCAGTGGAACGAAAAAATGGTTCATGGGTTGGGTTTGATTCCCCGGCAGGTATCCCAGCCGTCAGGGATTCATCTTGAATGAGAGGGGCGATAAAAGCTCGTATCCCGATTTCTTGATAGGCGCGTACCGCACAAGCGATGGTTTCTAACTCTTGTCCCGGAATTAACACCAAATGATCTACAACACTTGTACCACCAGATAACAGGGTTTCCACCGCCGTACCCAATGCACTCAAATAAACTTGTTCAGTATCTAGGGGAGCAAAATCATATAAGTGTGCTAGCCATAATTCTAGGGGTAAAGGTGGAATCACACCCCGTTGCCATTTTTCGGAAGAATGGGTGTGAGCATTGATAAAACCCGGTAGTAAAAGTTTATGTTTACCATCAATGGCTGTACCAACGGTAGCTAAATTGGGAGCTATGGCGGCAATTTTACCATCTACAATCTGTACATCTGTAGTGGTATAACCCTCATCGGTAGCAATCAAAACATTTTGGATTGTAAAACCCATGATTTTAACCTTAATTAAGTAATTAAACGCTCAATATAATTTCAAGGTACAAAATAGTAATTGTGTTGGGTATAGAAATTTATGAATCAGTCTTTGCGGACATTGGGAGTTAGGCCAAATGCGTGGATGGTGAATCAGGCGATCGCAGATATCACACGTCCTCAAAAGAATCCACAGACTGTGATTTTACCAACAGAAACTAAAACACTGCGCCTTGACTTAGCAAAATCTGCCATCCTCGTCATAGATATGCAAAATGATTTCTGTCATCCTGATGGGTGGTTGGCGCATATCGGCGTAGATGTCACTCCAGCCCGCAAACCTATCGAACCTTTAAATAGTTTACTACCAGAACTGCGTGCTGTTAACGTGCCTGTAATTTGGCTAAATTGGGGTAATCGTCCCGATTTACTCAATATTAGTGCTGGTTTACGTCATGTCTACAACCCCACAGGAGAAGGTATAGGCTTGGGCGATCCATTACCAAAAAACGGTGCTAAGGTACTAATGGCAGGTAGTTGGGCGGCGGCTGTTGTAGACGAACTCCCACAGTTACCAGAAGATATCCGTGTGGATAAGTACCGCATGAGTGGCTTTTGGGATACAGCTTTAGATAGTATCCTGCGAAACTTGGGCATAACTTCATTATTTTTTACTGGTGTCAACGCTGATCAATGTGTATTAACTACGTTATGTGATGCTAATTTCCTAGGGTACGATTGTATTTTAATTAAAGACTGCACTGCTACAACATCTCCTGATTACTGTTGGCTAGCGACCTTGTATAACGTCAAACAATGTTTTGGTTTTGTTACAGATTCGTCAGCGATTTTAACAGCCCTAAATCATCCTGAAGCAACAGGAGGGGAATAGTCAATGTATGCTACTCGTTGTGTAATTCCTATTATTAAATCTCCCAAAGATTATCAAGTTTACCGCATCAGTCCCCACGATACCAATCGGTTAGCAATTATCTTTGATTCCACAAATGCTAATACTTCTCTAACGTGCTGCGTAGAAATTTTTGATATTGGCGGACAAACCCCACCAAATCGCCATCAATGGGCAGTAGAAATGTTTTTCGTCCTCAAAGGTGAAGGTGTAGCAATTTGTGATGGAAAGAAAGTACCAATTGCTGCTGGAGATAGTTTATTAGTACCTCCAACTGGCACTCATTTGATTAAAAATATAGGTTCAACACGCTTATATACTTTGACAATTATGGTTCCCAATGAAGATTTTTCGGAATTAATTCGTAGTGGTACGCCAATGGAATTAGATGCAGAAGATATGGCAGTATTAGGAAGAATATAAGCTGATAAATAGCAACGGCTGACTGTCTTCTGCCCTACTCCCTAATCCCTACTCCCTATGAATTCAATTGTGCAAAATCAATCTACTATTGCCATTAAACCAAGAGTTGAAGATAGCTTTGCCATTACCTTTGCACCATTATCTCTTGAAGAAATCTACGCCAAAGCTGACGACCCAGGCAATGGTGCAATTGTAGTGATGAGTGGTATGGTTCGTAATCAAACTGATGGTAAACCTGTAGTCTCTCTAGAATACCAAGCATACGAACCAATGGCGTTACAAGTATTTTATCAAATTGCTGCTGATATTCGCGTTATATGGACTGATGTCAAACGGGTGGTAATTCACCACCGTATCGGACGCTTGCAGATTGGAGAGATTAGCGTTTTAGTGGCAGTAGGTTGTCCTCATCGTAGTGAAGCGTTTGAGGCTTGTCGTTATGCTATTGATACCCTCAAACACAATGCACCTATTTGGAAAAAGGAACACTGGCAAGATGGCTCTAGCACCTGGGTAAGTATTGGTGCTTGTGAACAGTCAGGAGAAAATTGTTAAGAAGGAATAAGCGATCGCATATGCTCGTGTTTTGTCTAGGGAGCAAGCTAAAAACTCATCTGTTATGTGGGGGTTGCGGAACGAGTAGTAGAAAATTTTGACTTTACAGAGAAATTGAAGTTTTGAATACAGAAGCGAGGATGTTAGAGGAGAGAATTGCTGAGAATGTGGCGAAGTTGTTAGAACAAGGGTAGATCAAAGTTAAGTAACAGGATAAATCATGAACGCTTATAAAACCTACGTCACCATTGCAGATCCAAAACAGTTAGTATTATCTGATTTACCATTTCAACCAGGACAGAAAGTTGAGGTGATTATTTTAGCTGAGGATAATCAAAGGGCTACTTTAGCAGCAGAATTAAAAAAGTTATTCAAAGAAATACAAGCGACACACGCAGATCATCCCTTGACTGAGGAAGAGATAGCAGCAGAAATTGAAGCATATAGGCGAGGGGAATGAAGGTTATTATTGATACTAACATCCTAGTCTCTGCTGCTATAGCTGATAAAAATCCAGAGGCAGTAATTTTATTTGTGGTTGCTAATTCGGATTTTGAGTGGGTTGTCTCAGCAGAGATTCTAGCAGAGTATAAGGAAGTTTTAAAGCGTCCTCGTTTAAAGTTAACTGAGGCACAATACCAAAGATGGGTTTATTTAATTGATTCTGTAACAACACTAATTAATGTAAATATGGAGGTTGATTTTCCTAGAGATAGGAAAGATGCCAAATTTTTAGCTTGTGCTATTGCCGCAGAGGCAGATTTTTTTATTACAGGTGATGCTGATTTTAATGAAGCGCAAACTCTGTTGAATACAACGATTATTTCTCTGTCTTTATTTAAAAGATTAGTTTGTGATGTGAGTAAATAGTCAGGAGAAAATTGTTAAGAAGGAATAAGCGATCGCCTCGTACAGTTGTTTGATAGAGACTGCTTTTGGGAATTAGGTATATTTCCTCACAAGATCCTCACATTTTAATTTGAGAATAAGTTGCAGTAAAGCTCAACAATAATTTTCTATGGAATGCCACAAATGTCAATCACAGGGAAAATCTTGTGGAAAGAAATCGCGCGGATTGCCATTTTTTCGTAAAAGAAAGCAGTCTTTGGATAGAGAAGTTTTTTCTAGTTCCCCCATTGCCCTGGTAGGAATGCCCAATGTGGGTAAGAGTGTACTTTTTAATGCTTTAACAGGAATTTATGTCACTGTTTCTAACTACCCCGGTACAACTGTAGAGGTGAGTCGGGGATTAGTACAGATAGGTGAGCAAAGCATAACAGTGATTGATACACCGGGGATGTATTCACTGCTGCCCATCACTGAAGAAGAAAAGGTTGCCAGAGATTTATTGTTAGTTGAACCTGTAGCAGCTGTAATTCATGTCGTAGATGCCAAAAACTTGGGAAGAATGCTGCCTCTTACCTTTCAACTGATCGAGGCTGAACTGCCGGTTATACTCGCCGTCAACATGATGGATGAAGCGCATCGTTGGGGATTGGATTTGCGACAAGACACCCTGGAGATGGAGTTGGGAATTCCAGTAGTTTGCATGGCCGCGGCTTTGAACCAAGGTATAGATGAATTGAAACACAGGATTGCGCCATTCCTGCCAGTTCAGGCTGCCATGATCATGGCTTGAGAGGTGACAGGTTACAGGTGACGGGTGACAGGTTACAGTCAACAATCAAAAATCAATAATCAACAGTCAAAGGCCATGATTAGCCAAGTTATTTATCCAGAACCGATTGAAGCTGCGATCGCACAACTCGAATCGTGGTGGCAAACATTAGGCAATCGCTATTTATTTAATAAATACTCGCTCTCACCCCGGAGTCTAGCTTTATTACTATTACAGAAAGACCCAGGACTATGGCAAACCTTACAACAGGATCAAGAACAGTGCCGTCATCTGGAAGTATTAATTACCGTCACGCAAAATCAACTCAGACAACCTATTGGATTGGCGATCGCCAATACTCGTCAAAGTCAGTCTCATGCTATAGAAAGAGCAGTTTTACAGGAAACGAGACAGGCGCGATCGTCACTCACCGATATACTGCACAAACTCACTGTCAACCCCATTACAGGATTTCCCATCCTTGTCGTCATCCTTTACTACGGAGTTTACAAATTTGTCGGTGAATTTGGCGCAGGGGAATTAGTTGATCACATCGAAACCTTTTTTGAGGAGCAAATTAACCCAGTAGTCAACCAAATTACCGCTCAAGTCATCCCCTGGCAACCAATTCAAGACTTGATTGCTCACGATTATGGCATCATCACCTTGGGAATTCGCTACGCTACAGCGATTGTATTACCTGTAGTTGCCACTTACTTCTTGATGTTCTCGTTACTAGAAGATAGCGGCTATCTCCCACGCCTGTCTTTAATGCTTGATCGCTTATTTAAATCTGTAGGCTTATCTGGACGAGCAGTCATTCCAAGGGTATTGGGTTTAGGCTGTGACACAATGGCAACGATTGTCACCCGCACCTTAGAAACCAAACGTGAACGATTAATTGCCACCTTTTTACTCTCTCTCGCCATTCCCTGTGCAGCACAGTGGGGTGTGATTGTGGGATTACTAGCGCAAAAACCAGCCGCCTTACTGTTTTGGGGAGGGTTTATTTCTGCAATCTTTATAGTAGTTGGCTATCTCACCGCCAAATTATTACCCGGTACTTCTGGCAGATTCTACATGGAAGTTCCACCTTTACGTCTGCCTAAATTGCAGAACGTCCTGATTAAAACCTGGGTGCGGATGAAGTGGTATTTTCTGGAAGTCTTACCCTTGTTTATTTGGGCTTCAGTCTTGATTTGGGCAGGACGATTAACCGGATTATTTGATGCGATTATCCGGGCAATTGAACCTATCACCTTGGCGTTAGGAATGCCAGCACAAGCAGCACCAATATTCCTTTATGGCTTCTTTAGAAGAGATTATGGTGCAGCCGGATTGTTTGATTTGCAGCAACAAGGAACCCTCACAGGTAATCAGCTAGTGGTGGCGGCAATTGTCTTGACGTTATTTCTACCCTGCATTGCCCAATTGCAAATGCTGATTAAAGAACGGGGAACTAAAACTACTGTAGCGATCGTACTGTTTATTTTCCCCTTCGCTTTCCTGATGGGATATCTTGTCAACCTCGGCTTAACCTTATTTGGAGTCAACTTTTAATATGAACGCCTTATCAACAGTCAAAATCGGGCAACCGCAAACCGTAGTTTGTTTGCAAACTCAAGATGATGCAATTTTACAAAAGCTGATGGCATTCGGCATATTACCAGGCAGTAACTTAGTGCTGGAACAACGCTTTCCATCCTACATCATCATGGTTGGCAGAACCCGCACCGCCTTGGATCGGGAAACAGCCCAAACTATTTTTGTGGAATCGCGTTGAGTCTTGTCTAGAGATTGGGGACTGGGGATTGGGTTCAAGGCAATAGAAAATAATATTTTTGAATTTTGACAGTTTTTGGGGGAAGGTTCAAGCCCCAACGCCAGTTCTCTTAAGTCGGGAAACCCGCCCACGAGACTAGCTCCCCCTTGTGGGTGGCTTTTTCCTCCTTCTGCCTCCTGCCTCCTGCCTCCTGCCTTCTGCCTTCGATTGACTGTTTATGCCCAATCCAAAATCAAAAATTCAAAATGGTACTACAAGGAGTCAGAAATATGCTATCTCAAGCAATGATTGATCGGTTGAATCAACAAATCAACTTGGAAATGTATTCTTCCCATCTTTATCTACAAATGAGTTCTTGGTGTGCCTACAAAGCTTTAGATGGATGTGCTACATTTCTGAGTCAACACGCCGATGAAGAGATGATGCACATGCGCCGCTTGCTCAATTATTTGCATGAAACCGGCTCATTAGCGGTAATTACTGGAATGCAAGCTCCACCTAGTCATTTCACTTCTTTGAGGGAACTGTTTGAACAAATCTATGAGCATGAACAGTCCATTACTCATAAGATTAATGATTTGGTACATTTAGCGAATACAGAACCAGATTATTCTACCCTACAATTTTTGCAATGGTATGTTGCAGAACAACACCAAGAAGAATATTTGTTTAAAGGGATTCTCGACAAAATTAACCTGATTGGCACGGAAGGACAGGGTATATTTTTTATTGACCGAGAACTCGCCAGTCTAGCAGCTACCAAAGGCAAAGAAGCAACTTCCATAACTGCATCTGCATGAAGATAAAGAAGTTCTTAGTATGCCTAGATCATAATTTGCACAAAAAGTTCCCGGATCTCATTGAGAAATCCGGGTTCTAAGCATGAATATTTTCACAGTTCAAATAGAATTTCTATACTTACTATGGAGCTTATTAACATCTCTTAGTAGTTTGGTGGCGACGAGATAAAGTAAACATTCCACCCATTAGAGCAAGTCCTAGTAAGCTAGTTGGCTCAGGTACACTTTGTGCCGCAGCTCCCACAACTTTGAAATCGGGACCACTAAACTTGCTCTCAGCTTTTACTTGAATACGGCTAATGGAACCCGAAAGACCTAAATCTGCCAGGCTAACACCCCAAGAGCCAACTGTTTGAGCGCCACCAATTTCTGTAGTGTCGATTTTATAACCTGCATCCTTAGAATTAGCCCGAAGCAGAGTTATGGAATTACCAATCATATTGCCAGTAGAATCAAGAGCTTGAACTGTTAAGTCACTATTCCTTCCTCGTTCCCAGAAAAACAATTTATCTAATGCTTTATTGAATTCTAAGTTAATAGTAAATGAACCACTATCTTCAGTATCGATGATGTTGTTGAGATTGAGATTTCCTAATGCAGCAGCTATGTCATTATTACTAGGATTTTCAGCTTTTACACCTTGGGCATTGTCTCCTCTATCAGCACTGGCTGCACCAGTATTGCCTCCTGTATGCTTGTCATTATGGATGATCTGAGCTTGATTAACTAAAGCAAAGTCTTTGATTATGGTTCCATCATTCAGCTTTACTGATTGCAACCAAATATCATCTTTAGGATTGTTGTTGTAAGTGGAATTAGTTGTAAATGTAAAAGCTTGTGCAGGAGCAGACCATAAAGCTAAAAGACTAGCACCCATTAACCCAGCAAAAACAGAAACTTTTTGACGTTTCATGACTCTCAAGATATATAACAATTTTGCTGAATCAATCATGTCACAAGCAAAATATAGTTGACAGACGGTTTACCATAAATTATTTTCCAGCTTTATAAATAGTGAATTTACCGTAAATGCCCTCAAGTAAATATTTTTTACAAAAATAAAAATACTGTGGTATTTACTGTTTATTGTTGATTAATTTATATATTTTTGTATGATTTTTGAACTGGATTCAGCAATTATCTATAATAGACATCTCCAAAAATTAAATATGCGTTTTCCAGAAACCTTGTAGAGACGTTCCATGGAACGTCTCTACATTCTTTTTTGGCGATGTCTAATGAATGAAAAGACAATACTATTCAGTTAACATCAAATCCAGCATAAGTTAAGATATTGGACTGCAACTCGGCATAAACCGAACCGTATTAACTCATAATTCTATGTGCCGAATTTTGATAGTTTGATCAGCACTGATACTAATGAGGAAGTTACCATCTGAACTTAAAACCACAGAATCAGCCGTTCCTGAATGTCTAGTAATTGTTTGTAGGACTTCCCCTGTAGACAACCGCCAAATTTTGAGAGTTTGATCAGCACTACCACTAATTAAGGTTTGTCCATCAGGACTTAAAACTAAAGATGTTACCTCGTCGGTATGTCCAGTTAGTGTTTGTAGTAGCTTCCCTGTGGTTAAGTGCCAAATTTTGAGAGTTTGATCAGCACTACCACTAATTAATGTTTGTCCATCAGGACTTAAGACTAAGGATTTTACCTCTCCCTCATGTCCATGAAAGATGTTTAACAAATCGCCTGTTTGGGGATTCCATAACCGAATTTTGGTATCAGCACTACCACTGACTAAAACTGTATTATTGGAGTTAATAGCAATAGCATGAACAGCAGATGTATGCCAAAGGGTAGAAATGCGCTGGCATAGCCCGCCGTAGGCATCACCTTTATGCAAATTCCAAACCTTAATTTTATGACTACCACTGGCAAAAATTTGTCCATCTCGGCTAATCACCACAACATTGACTGGTTTTTTATGTCCTAAGAGTCTGTGGATGAGTTTACCCGTTTTTAAATCCCAGATTTTGACATAACTTCTAGGATATTCATAGCTACCGACAACTAGAAAATTACCATCAGGGCTAACGGCTACTGATGAAACTTCTCCTATCTTGTCCCGAATGGCACTAAGAAAAGCCGAAACGCTGATCAATTAAGCAGTTTGCAATTGTTTACGTAATTCATGCCGGGGTTTGGTCATCAAGGGGTAAATTTTGGGGCGACGTTTACGAACTCGTGGTTCACTACGACCTGGGCGGTAGGGAACAGCCTTGTGAGGAATAACTTTGAGTAAAGTACGATAAATTTGAAGACGTTTTGTTGAATGAGCAGCTAATAATTTGGGAAGAAAGTTAATTAAATGATGGCGAGTACCTTGTAGCGATAAGCGTAAGGGAGGAGTATTATAAGTAGTTCCAGCCTGCCACATTAAGCTACGAAGTAGATTGTAAGCGAGTAAATAAACATGAATTTCTTTGCGGATCATAGAAGGAGTTTTACACCGTAGAACATCCATCCCTAATGTGGTTTTCAGATGTCTCAAATCCAATTCAACATCCCAACGTTTACCATAAAGTCCAACAACTTCTAGAGTAGAATAAGTTGCTTTATCTAAAAGAGTAGTAATCAAGCTAACTCGTTGAGTGCGAAAACCAGGAATAACGATGTAATAGTAAATCTCTCGCAAAGTTATGGTTTGAGGTAGAGCATTAAATTCATCTTTATTCAATCCTTTTGGACAACTTTTAGGCTTATGCCAAGTAACTAACTTGTCACAATCGCCAACAATTTTGCCTTTTCGCATGGTTGTTGTCCGAGATTGATGCTTGCGAAATACAGCATCACAGCCAAGTTTGGTAATAGAAACGATATCGGCGTAAGCACAAAAAGCTCTATCCCCTAAAAGTACATCATTTGGTTTGAGAAAACTGTACATTTTTCTCGCTAATTTAATATCATGAGTGTTCAAAACGTCTATGCACAGTGCAACAGCGGCTCCAGTAACTAAACTGAATATTACCCCGATTTTGGCAATTGGGAACCCACATCCTTCTTGTTGAGTGCTAGGTTGAGGATATTCTTTTTGGTTTTCTTGTGTGTCAGGCATAGATACAGTTGAGCCATCTATTACTTTCACATTTCGACCACACCATAAATTTTCTTGGTTCACTTTCTCTTCTAAGCTTTGTGCAGAGAAATTAAAAAGTTTTTCTAATAATTTTTCTGGCAACCTTGCCCTAGCTTGACAATAAGCACTTGTATCTGTTGAAGGAATTTCTACTTCTGATTCTGCCAAATGTGCAATTATTTTACTTACAGCGTTATGACAAGTTTTATCAGTATCCAAAACCTGAGATAAAAATGCCCACAACGTTATTAGCGGGTCAAATAATCGCTTTTTGTATTTAATATTTAATTCAGATATTGCTTGTCTAATTGCCGATTCTGGCAATAGTTCTTTAAAGGGTAGCCCTAAACTTTGGCTAAATTTATCCTTGAGAATTTGTACTCGTAGTGTCACAGTAGTGTTTATGATCTTGGCTTGCTCGTCTTCAAAAAGTATTTCATGAGCGAGCAAGCTTTTTCTACCGACAAAAATTTTTGGCCAACCATACATCATCTTTCTCAGAGCGATCGCCTGACTCAGGCTATTACTGCTAAATGGGCATTAAAAGCTGTAGCCCCTGAAATGTATGGCTTCTAGCTTTTCTTAGTGCCATTCTATCTTGTCCCCAAGAGTGCAGATTTGTTTACCAGTTTGCCAATTCCAGACATTGATGGTTTTATCTGCACATCCACTGACTAATATCTCTGCATTCGCACTGATGGCGATAATTGGGCTGAAATGTGCAGTTAAGGTATGGCTATAATGAGCAATTGCCTGAGTGGGTTGCTGTTTGAGATGGGCAATGATATTTAAGAGTTTTTCAACTGCTAAAATACTTTGGCGATCGCTTATAGCCTGAAAATATGCTTGCAACTTCTGCACGTATGGCTCATCTGCGATTTTGATGACTGATGCGATCGCTTCTAAAGGGTGAGAGAATTCCTGGATTGAGACTTGACGTAACTCCAACCATGTGCTTATAGAGTAATCAACTTGTGCTTGTACCCAAGTGCGATCGCTTAAATGAGATAAACTGTAGGCTAACTGTAAAGTCAACTCTGGGATCAAATCACGTCGGTTTTTGTCTAATCCTTGGTAAGCCTGTTGATAACCTGCAACAATTGTTTGTAATAACTGTAAATCTAGTTTATCTGCCGACAAACTAGGGAGCAATTCTGGTAAAAGGGGAGGTACATCATAGTTAACTAAGTAATAAACATCAGCTATCCAAGCCGCAACGAGAGAATGACAAGTAATTAATGTTGGGTAAAGTTTTTCTAAGTCTTGATGATTAGCTTGATATTTTAGAGATAGCTTACTAATATCTACACCTTCTTGTTCCCAGTGTTCAATTTTTTCTAAAACTTCCAAATTATATATATTATCTTGACCGATTTGCTGAATATCTTCGAGATTTTCTCCTAAATTTAATAGCTTATCTCTAATTTCCTTCCATGCTAATGCCCGACTTTTGACAGATTCCTGAATAATTGCTTTATATGGTAATCGAGTAATTTGTTGAGAGTGGTAATTTTCTTGTCCTATGCCCCAGTAAGCAATGCGAAAATTAAGATAATCTCCATCAATTTCTGACTCTAAGATTAAAATAGGTTCTGTTTTCAGTACATTAAATAAAGCTTTAATACTAGATTCATCGTGAAAACTTTTACTATACCAAGCTCCTGCTAAAAATTCCGTTGCTCTAATTGTACTTTGAAGAGAATAATGTTGAGTCAGAAATTTTCGTAAACCCTCAGCCAAAATTAACTCTATTTCTGAAGTTTTATTATTGAGAATATTAAATTGGTCAAGTTTAACTTGTAGAGGCACAATAAAAATTTTAAGTGGCTTGCGTTGATTATTGGTATGAGAGTCTAAAATTTGTGCAGGATATAATCTCAAAGGCCAATTATCCAGGATTTTATAAACTTCTGGTAATTTAAGTCTAGTTTCTTGTTCTTGGTTGACTACTTGTAGTTGTGTTTCACGCTGATCAACTGCTAGTTGATGTTGAACTTTTGCTGTTTCAGAATTTATAGAAAAACTTTTAGTTGCTTGAGGAGCATTGATAAATTGAGAGAATTCTTTAAGAATTTTTGGCAGTTGATAATTACTGGTAGCCAGACTATTTTCTGCTTGATTTTGTATTAAGTTCGCAACCATTGGTGCAAACTCTACCACCAATTTAGTTAGTAATTTTAATCCTTGCTCCATCAGGATATACCTGTTAAATGAATAACATAGACTTAGACAATACAGGATGTATCAGGGTGTAAGTGTTGTGTTTAGGAAACACCAAAAAATAAATTATTTCAAATAGACGGTTAGTAGGGTGCGTCCGTGCAAGAAAAACCAGATTTACCAAAAAATTATTCATACTGACGCACCCTAACAAAATTTAATTTTTCCTTCTTTAATTCACTGCTTATAGAGATTTTTTCATTTGTTTTAATTGCTTCCAAAGTTGGTGAATTTGTTTGTAGGCTTCTTCGGGAGAAATTTTTCCACCTGTTTGGAGACTACAAATATAGTTGACACGTTGAGAAAACTCTTGCAGATGGGCATTAAAAGCTACATACTCAGCATTGAATTGTCCATGATATGGATTACGAGGATAGAGAAAGTCACATAATTCAGAGAGGAAATCAGAGTTAGTATTCATGGGATTTAATCAGGAATAGGTTGAATATTTAATAATCAGATAATTGAACAGTAATAAATAACATTTCTTGCCTAGCTGAAATTGAATTTAATTATCAACTTCTCTTGCCTAACTTCCAGTTTCGACCCTTTTGGCAAGCATTACAAGCAGCAGTTTTCGGCTCAAAGTCAATACACTCAATCGCCTGCTCAGAACAAGCTTTTTTAGGATGCACCGTACATTTTAAGCGATAATCATTAGTAAAAAACTCACAATTATGACAAGGAACTTGATGTAATCTCCACAAAAAACTTATCCCTTTTTTGAGAGTCCTCCAAATACTCCAAAGCAATAAAATCATTATTGCCCATGCAGATAAGGCACAGAAAATTGTAGCCATAACTATTTGTTACTCCACAAAAAGTTTTAGGAAATTGCCCACAGTCAACTACTTTCAACCGCAGGCAGGGGAAGGAACTTGAGAATAGCTAGTGTTGAGGGAACTAGAAATGATTAGTTAGGAAATGCTCCGCGCTCTCCAAGCGTGCCAAACATAACCTAAGAAGGCTAATATCCCTAGAAAAAATTGAATATTTGCTGCAACTAAACGTTGTGAACCGTAAAATTCTGGTGGAAAAACTGTAGTGTTATATCCTACAAAGCTGGCAGAAATCCAAGCCATCAAGGCTAAACCCAGCAAACTGTAAGACAGGATTTCTTCACCATGTTCTATTGGTAAAATGCGTCTTACCCAAGTAAAGGGCTGTATGATAATATGCCATACACCCCCCACAATTAAAATGCCACCAATCCAAATATGACCACCGATGACATCTTCTAAGTTGTCAACACTGGCTAATCCTAAAGGATGCCAGATATGATCTTTCAACCCGACTAAATAGCCAAAGATTGTACCTGGGTTGAGGCTAGGATTAGTAATGAGGCGTACATCTCCCAAATGAGTATCATAAATGCCGCCAAAAAACATAGCTTTTAGCACGAGCAAGAATGCTCCTAAACCCAGAATAATTAGGTGATGTCCTAAAATTAAACTCAATTGTTTAGGGTCATTCCATTCATAATGAAATTTCGCTGTCCTGCCACCATTATTGTATAAAATTGCTGGAGCGCGAAACACATGAAATAGTCCCCCTGCACCCAACACCGCAGAGGCAATTAAATGCAAAACACCTATCACAAAATAGGGATAGGTATCAAATACTTGACCACCAGCACCTACTCCCCAACCTAAAGTGGCTAGGTGTGGTAATAAAGTTAAACCTTGCTCATACATTGGTACATTAGGAACAAAACGCAGCACTTCTGAGATGGTAGTTGTTCCTGCCCAAAACATAATTAAGCCTGCATGGGCAATATGTGCGCCTAATAATTGACCAGATAAATCAGTCAAACGAGCATTACCAATTAACCAAGGTAATTGTGTGTTTGCGGCGAAGGTTCTATCAGTAGAAATTGTCACAGTTATACAACTTTGGATTTCTAGATGTGAAATTTTGTAATCAAGTCACGTTATGGGCAGTCTTTCTAGGAAAGTGCCGAGTGAGTTCTGAACTAACTCAGCACAACTCATCACTCAAAACTCAACACTACCTATGATTCACTGCTAATAGCATTCAATGACTTTTCAACTTGTCTAAAGTCAACACCAATAGCGCGGAGGGCGTGCCAGAGATGACCTTGCAAGAAGAAGAAAGCTAAGAAGAAGTGGGCATTAGCTAACCATGCTCTAGCACTGTAGCCGCCATTGGCTAACTTGACTGTATCAGCAAAATAAGGAGTGACACCAAATTTTAATTCCAAGGGCGCACCATAGAACTCTACAGGGTAAGCTAAGGTGTTGACTGCACAAAAATAAGCGGCAACAAATCCAGCTAAGGCAATACCACCTAAAGAATAGGAAAGAATAGCTTCACCAGAAAAGATTAAGAGTTTTTTCGCCCAAGGTAACGGCTCTTTGACGATGTGCCAAATACCGCCGCCAATGAGGATTAAACCTACATAGATATGACCACCAACCAAATCCTCTAAATTGTTAACAGTGGCAAAGTGAGTTTGATAGCCATAGATAACAAAGGGGTTGAGGGTGGGGTTGGTTACTACTCTGACAGCGTGAATTGTCGAGTCGTATAGTCCTCCCCAAAACACAGCTTTTCCTACCAGTAATAAAGCTGCTATGCCCAGAAACAGGAGATGATGCCCTAAAATCAAACCCAGTTGTTTCGGGTCGTTCCATTCAAAGTGAAATTTACGAGCAAAACCAGTAGTGTTTTTTAAATTGCGCGGTCCTTTGAAAGTATGAAAGAGCGCACCTGCTCCCAAAACGGCAGACGAAATTAAATGCAAAGCTCCAATGACGAAGTAAGGGTAAGTATTGACTACTTGACCACCTGCACCGACACCAAAACCCAAAGTAGCTAAATGCGGTAACAAGATGAGTCCTTGCTCACCCATTGGAATATCAGGTTGGTAACGAGAGATTTCAAACCATGTAAACGCGCCTGCCCACAGGGTTGTGAGCGCAGCTTGAGCTACGTGTGCGCCGATAAATAAGCCAGAGAGGTCGGCGAAGCGGGCATTACCAACCCACCAATCATATTTGACATTGGGATTATCGTATATCTGCATTGGTTTCTAATTTATAGAGTTGTTGCTAGAAATACTCAAGTATTGGCTGATTAACTTCAGCATCAAACAGTCGAGAGAATAACTAGAGTCAATTTAATGCCTGAAGTTAATAGTTGATTTTGTTGATTACAAATCTAATTTATTGAAAATTATTCCTAATTAATAGTTATTTTAATAAAACTTAACAATTATTGATTGCGGTAAATTTAACAGCAAAAAACAGACGAAAAGAGCTAATTTCGTCGCTGTCAAACAGTTGGATAATAAATTAAGTAGGGGAGTATTTACACCCCCAAAAAATACTTGTTAATTGATCAAAGTGCTGGAAAAGAGTACAGTTGTGTCCCTTGGTTGTGGATAATAAAGTTGCCAAAAGTTCAACATTTGTTCGCCGACTTGTTGAGGATAGAAGTAATGAAAAAAATGATGTCCTTTGGGACATTCCCAGAGATGATCTTCTGGCTTAAAGCAATGCAACCAGTTTTGTAATGCAGGCGGATTAACAATGGTATCATTCTTACTACCACATACCAGCATCGGCATCGAAACCCCACCTGTAGGTAAATCAACCAACTTAAAAAGAGAGTGTAACAAGGGAGTTTGCTCTAAATCTCTATCTAACACCGCTATTAACTTTTTAGTAGTATTATGTGGTTGCTCACCAAACAGATGACGAACACTACTTGCTAGTACCTGCTCACGACTCATGGTAAATACTTGTCTTTGCAGATAATAGTGAGCGTGCCAAGTATTTGCAGGTTGAGAGGCTACAGCTAAGAGAATGAGCGATCGCACTTTTTCAGGATATCGCCGCGCATAAGTTAAAGCGATCGCACCACCCGCACCATGACCTCCTAAATCTATTGGATGAGGACACTGTGACAAAAACTCAGCCAATAAATCTACAGCCTCATCTATCGAACCACCTTCATCTTTGCCATGACGATATTCCCACTGAGCCACATTCACATATTGTGATAAATATTGTAGTAAAGGCTTATCAAAACGCTGTAATACAGGACTAGAACTGATCCACACAACATCAATAGCATCAGACATAATAAACAGAGGTTACAGGTGACAGTGAACAGAAATAAACACTCAAAACTTAACCACAAATACACACAGATAGTTTTCAAACCTCAGCGTACCTTTGCGTAAACCTCAGCGCACCTTTGCGTTTAAAAACCAAATTCTCTGTGTGCATCAGTAGTCAAACATCAGGTACAAATAATCAAACTACAAACCAAACTCTCTCTTCAAGTGAGACACCCAAGCCTTGATACGTTCATCAGTCAAATCAGATTGATTATCCTCATCAATCGCCAAACCAACAAACTTACCATTTCTTAAAGCCTTAGAATCGTTAAAATCATATCCATCAGTAGACCAATAGCCTACAGTTTTACCACCGCGTTGGGAAATCTTTTCTTCCAAAATGCCGATCGCATCCTGAAAATTATCGCCATAGCCTATCTGATCACCAGTGCCAAAATAGGCGACCATCTTGCCATTAAAATCTATTTCATCTAAGTCTGGATAAAAGCCTTCCCAATCGCTTTGGAGTTCACCAATATTCCAAGTAGGACAACCAACAATCACACATTGATACTCATCAAAATCAGCAGTATCCGCCTGGGAAATGTCGTGTAATTCCACCACACCATCACCAAATTCATCCCGAATAATTTCTGCTACCGATTCAGTTTTACCCGTTTGAGTACCGTAGAATAAACCAATTTTTTTCGCCATTTTCACACCTAATATTTAGAAAAACAAACTGCTATTAGTGATGAGCAAGTAAGCAAATAAAGCTCCGCCACAGCTACCAACTATCCACCCAGCATTAAACTCACTCCAAGACTTAGGTGTTTTGAGATTTTCTGGTAACTCACCTTGGGGAGATTTGCCTTCTTTAAACCATGCGCCACCATACAGCCACAGGCAAACTGATAAAATCAACAACAGAGCGATCGTTGTGAGTAATCCAGCTTGATTGGCAAACTCTGTATTCCGCAGAGGGCCTAATTTCACAAAGGGGCCAAGTAAGAAATAGCCATGCGCCATGCCAATTTCTAAACCACGCGCAAAGGAAGACAAACCCGGACGATAAATTGGCAGATTTACCAAAAACTTCAGCGTCAAATCAGAAGTATTGATTGGGGTTTGCAGGTTTCCTAATTCTGGCGTATCCAGATAGTTGACTACTCCCTGTTCAAAATTCAATCCAGCATCTAAGACACGCACTCTTAAAGCGTGCCAGATATGACCAGATAGAAACACAATTGCTAAAGCAAAATGGCTGGTTGCTAACCAAGTGCGAACCGAAATCACCCCTGATGTACTACTCAATCCCAAAGGCCCATAGAACTCAGTCGGATAAACGGTGTCATTGACAGTCACAAAGTATGCTGCCAATAAACCCATGTATCCTAGAGCAGCCAGACTATAGGATAAGTAAGCCTCACCAGACCAAAAAAGTACCTTTTTCGCCCAAGCAAAAGGTTGAGTGAAGATATGCCAAAATCCGCCACCGATGCAGAGAATACCTACCCAGATATGACCACCAACAACATCTTCTAAGTTATTGACAGCCGCCATTCCCTGCTTGCCAAATGCACCAAAGAGATAGCCAAAAATTCGAGTCGGGCTGATAGTCGGTTCGGTAATGACTCTGACAGATGCAACTGCGGGATCATAAAGACCACCCCAGAATAAAGCTTTTGCTACCAACAACCAAGCACCTGCACCTAATAGAAGTAGGTGAATGCCGATGATTGTGGTCATCTTGTCTTCATCTTCCCAGTCGTAACCAAAGAAGCCAGGAAATTGATTGTTTTCGGCCAATACTTCCGGCCCCAACAAGGCGTGATAAATGCCGCCAGCACCGAGTACAGCCGAACTGACTAAATGCACTACACCAATCACGAAATAGGGATAAGTATCAATGATTTGTCCCCCGTCGCCAACACCAAATCCTAGGGTGGCTAAATGAGGCAGTAAGATTAACCCTTGTTCGTATATTGGTAGGGAGGGGTTGTATTTGGTGATTTCAAATAAAGTCATTGCCCCTGCCCACAGAACAATCAAGCCTGCATGGGCAATATGCGCTCCTAATAGCCGACCTGAGAGATTAATAAATCTAGCGTTACCTGCCCACCATCCATATTGTTGAGGGCTGATTGTTGCCGTAGTCATAGTTAAATTACCTCCCCACGGGTTGGACGTAGAACTTTCCCGGTACGGAAATCAAAACCCGCAGCGCGGAGGGCGTGCCAAAGATGCCCTTGCAGGAAGAAAAAGCCCAGCCAAAAGTGAGCATTTGCTAACCACACGCGAGAGGAGAGTAAATCTGCACCTTGGAAGTAAGGGAAGCGGTCAAACCCAATACTCAAAGCTGGCCCGAAAAACTCTACAGGGTAAGCCAGTGTGTTGATAGAGACAAAATAAGCTGCTATCAAACTCATTAAGCTCAACGCACCTAAGCTGTAGGAAAGATATGCTTCACCTGACCAGACAAAGAGACTTTTGACAAAATCTGAAGGCTCGCTGGTAATGTGCCAGATTTGCGATGTCTGAAAACGGGCGACTTCAAACAAGGTTGTTGCCCCTGCCCACAGTACAATTAAACCTGCATGAGCCACATGAGCGCCTAACAGTCGCCCTGAAAGATTAGTTAACCGAGCGTTCCCTGACCACCAAGGAATTGAGTCTGGGGTTTGCACAGCCATGCTCGTCATCGTGTCATTTCCTAAGAATAGATTGAAATGGTTGTGATGTGGAAATACTTATTGAGATAGATATTCAATAAGCTCCGAGCATATCTTATCAGATTTATTGCAATACTTTTGCAGTAAATGAAGAAAAATTTTTGTAAAAGTCAGGATCGCTTCCCCGCATGGGTACAAGTCGGGAAACCTGCCCACGCGGCTGGCTCCCCTTAATTCTCTCCCCGTAAACGGGACTACAGTGTACACACAAGTCAAAAATTTTCATGCTGAACCTATATCCCGCCTAGAACTTAATTTCTATGCTAATAGCGAAAGTCCACTGAAGTGGACTGGATAGAATTTTTTATTGAGTGCTTTCAAGAGGACTTGCGCTATTAGACTCGGAATTGATTCCGAGGTGTGATAGATATACTGCGCCAAGAATTGTGTGTACACCGTAGGTAAACGGGGAGGGTAAGATGCAAACTGCGGGGTGGGGTTCTTCGGGCTTTATTAAGCAATCAAGCAAACATGATATGACTCTCTAGCTCAGAATCTTGAAGTTTGAGGTAAGCGTAGTCATGCTGTTAGGCTGATCGTCCTATTCACAGCACAGGAATAGTATCTGAAAAATATCAGTATTTTACTAAATACTTATGCTCAAACAATTGAAAATAATTATTAATTAGTTCACTAATAGAAAAGAATACAGATTTTATGAGGGTGGCGATCGCTCCCCTGAAATTCATCTAACTGACGTGCTGTAGCCAACATGATATCAAACTGCTACTAGATGGCTAACCTGATACTGTTTAATTTGTTCTAAAGGTTCGTTTTCTCCTGAAGAAAAAGCGGTCATCACATAACTGCTTACTTCTACCTTGGCTTTATAAGTGCCGCATCTATTGCCATCAATTGCAGTGAAATCAATCTGAACATCTGCCCATTCTTGATTAATTTTATCTTGAGCTAATATTCGCCCTGATTTTGGATATTGCAGCCAACTCCAACCCTCTTGCATCCATATTTCTCGTTCTACAATTTGTGCAAACTTGGATAAACCACCCCATCCCCGATAGTAGGGATAAAGTTCTTGGACAGAACTGTTACGCCATACTAATACATCTAAAATTTCCGGCTTGATGTGACCCCAGTAATGTCCTATTGGTAGATCAACTAGGGTAGGTGCAAACTGATGTCCGCCAAAATGACTGCATCGCCAAACGCGCAGGTTTACATGAGTTGCAGCATATTCAGCACGCAATTTTTTGTAAATAGGATAACCAAATCTGCTACAGGCAGCATCAACATTACCATGTGTGCAGACAAGTAATTCTCTAATATGTGTAGTGTTTTGTCGATATGGTTCAAAATCTGGTAAATTTTCTGGTTCTTTAATTAAAGCCAAGGCTAAATCACCAATTTCAGCATCAGGTACCAGAAATGCTTGTTTCTCATACTCAGCAAATAACCCGGCTGGGCGGCGATAGTGAAATACGTGTTTATAACCTGGAATAGAATACTCTTTATCTGGTGCGATCGCCAACTGTCTGATCGTCCGTCCAACTTCCCAAACAAAGTTTAAAGCGTCTAATACTCCCTGTGGCATAGGATCAGGTTCAATCCAAATTGGAATCGGCCAAGGTTGTGCAGCTTCAATAATTAAATATTGTTCCACAGCGATCGCTGTTCCAATTGGGTCTTCACCGTTAGCTTGAGAAATTTCTGAACAAAAACGGCAATGATTTTGAGTCTTGTTAATTGACATATTCCAATCTACCTCACTAAATATTTGAACAAATCATCAATAATTTTATTAACTCCCAAAGGGCCACCAGCAAACCAATCACTTTGATTTACTACATATATTTGTTGATTCTTGACTGCTCGTAAATGCTGCCAAAGAGGATTTTTTAAATCATGATATAGTTGCTCTTTAGATTCATTAATTACAAACAAAACATCTGCATCATATTTCTTGAGATGTTCTATACTTATTTCTAAATATCTTTCTTGCTGATTTTTCTGAATTGATATACGTTTAACACCCGCATCATCTAAAACTTGGTTAAATACGGCATCACGATTTAAGGATTTGATACTTTGTCCAGAAAATCCAATCACAGAAACTTCTATTTTGTGTAGCCTCTCACCCATCCTATCTTGGAAATCCCGAATTCTTTTTTGGTATTGCTGTAATACCAACTTCCCTTGTTCTTCCTCATTTAATATTTGGGCAATATAGCGAAAATTATCCTGAAAAGAAGTGAAACTCCCCCAGTCAACTAATACCGTAGGAGCAAAATTACTCAGTTGAGTATAAATATTTTTTTGATATTCTCGCCCTAATATCAAATCAGGTTTGAGCGTGAGTATTTTTTCAAGAGAAGGCTGAAAAGCACTACCCACTTGTTGAATACTCTTTACTTCATCTTCAGTTATGCCACGAAATAAAACTCCTTGTTCGGGAGCATAGGTAGCTATACCAATTGGTTTTACACCCAAAGCCAAAACGGGATCAAGGATAGTCGAATCATGTAAAGTGATGATCCGTTGGGGTTTAATAGGAATCTTTGTTTCTCCTCCAGCGTGTTTCACCATTCGTGTAGCTACTGGTAATTTAGAAATAGGTAAGGTACTATCAAATTGACTGGCGTGATTATCAGTAATATACTGACAATTCCAGAAAAAAATGATAGAAACCAAACCCAATAAAAATAGATTAATGTAACTTCTTATTTTAATTTTTTCCTCCTTGAAAAAGTGATAAATTCCCTATTCACAGTCCCCAATACCTAATCACCAACTAATGCGGTAATTAACACTAATGCTTCTACCGCGTTCTAAGTTATACAAAAGTTCATCAAGTCCACCACCTGCTTGAGAAAATACAGAGGAGTATTTATTATTAAGTAGGTTTTGAATACCTACTTCTAAATTCCCCGCACCAATTTGAAAGCTGCTGATGTAATCGACAACCAGATAATCTTGAATCTTGACAAAATCACTACCAGCTTCAAAACCGCGATCGCGATTACCAACATAGAGTAATTGCAAACGGTTACGCCAGCCTGGAGTAGTTTGATTTTCGACATAAGCTGTTAACTTTAATGGCTGAACTTCTAATGTTCGTAAAGCATTGAAATCACCATCTTCATTTTGATCATCTTCCCCTTCTGTCCAAGTAAGACTACTACCAAGCCGCCATTTTTCTGTTGCTTGCCAATCTAAAGTCGCCTCAATCCCATAGTTTCTTTGCGGAGCGCGAATATACTGAATCGTACCATCTGGTTGACCTCTGGAAGATAGACCCAGAGCAGAATAGTTAAAAAATCCGGCTAAAGTTGCTTGGACATTATTCCAAGTACCACGGACACCAATTTCGTAATTATCTATCTTTTGCGGTTGTAGGAAGCGAACATCTCTGTCAATGCTGAATCCAGGGGGTAGGAAGTTGAGGACACGGAACAATTGCGGTACTGAATAACCTTGAGCAAAATTAGTAAAAAAGCTAACTTCAGGTGTGACTTTATAAACGACACCAACATTAAATACGGTGTCACTAAAGTCTAATTCACCCCCTGCTACACTCGGCCCTACGTAGGGATCAAAGTTGTTGTCTAACAACGGCGTGAATTCATCCACACTAAAGTTAAAGCGTTCGTGACGCACACCACCACTGAGAATTAACTGCTCGCTTGCATCCCATTGCAACTGAGCAAACAATCCTAATCCACTCAAATCAAAGGCTGGATAATAGACTTGTTCTCTAGTTTTCCGAAGAATTCGGCGATCGCTACTGCTGCCATCAAAAGCTACGGGGTCAAATATCTCTTGCAGGGTATCCCCTTCTTGTTGTTGCTCGTAATCCGCTCCCCATAATAAGGATACAGACGCAGCTAAGGGTGTTTGAATCTGCAATCTACCACCAAAAGCTTCTTCAGAAGAACGAAAGCGATTGATGGAATCTGCAAACCGACCCCGATCATCTCTGCCAACTCCTAACTCTTCGGAACTGCGATAATAGGCTTGAGCTTGCAGCTTACTACCAAAAACTGCATCGTTACTGTAACTCAGGTTGACAGATGTACTGGTAATTCTAGGCGCATTAGTGCCTTCGTAAACCTGATTTTGTTTTAAGGCACGGGTTGTTTGTAATCCAGGGATTGTCCGGGTAATCGGATCACCAATAAAATTAATTTCACGGGAATTATTACCATGATTGACAGTAAATTGTAAGCGTTGTTGTTCCCCAACATCAATTCCTATCTTGCCTAAAATATTGGTAGATACAGTATCGTCTGATGTGGCATTATTGCTAGGAATGCGATCGCCATTCGCATCAAAGAAACCGCCAACGCTATTGCGAGATAGGGAAAATACATAATCAAAAATTCCATCTTTACCGGAAAATCCATATTGCAGGTAATTCCCAAAGCTATTTTCTCCCAAGAAAGCATCGCCACCAGCCGCCGCACTGATCCCGACTTGAGCAGTGGAAGTAAATCCTTCTTCCGTAGGCTTTCTGGTAATAATATTAATGACACCACCAGATGCACCTTGACCAAAGACGGCTGTAGGGCCACGTACAACTTCAATCCGTTCAATGGCATCCGGGGAAATATACTCTAACTGAGTGTTGACAAAGGAATTACCTTGCTGTGGTATGCCATCAATCAAAATCGACACCGGACGACCCCGCAAAGTTTGAGCATTACCAGCGCGATTCAGGGAGTTTGGTGGCCCTAAGCCTGGAACTGTCCGCCCTAAGATGTCTCCTAAATCATTGGTGACGGTTGATTGTTTCTCGATTTCTTCGCGGGTAATAACTGTTATACTGCGCGGTACGTTGGCGATCGCTTCCTCTGTTCGTGTCGCTGTCACTACCAATTCAATTGAGTCATCAACTTCCGCAGATGGTTGTTCTGTCTGTGGCTGTTGTGTTTCTGGTTGCGGAGATGTGGGAACAGAAGATGCAACAACTTCTACACCAAAAATTAAACCCTCGTCACTGTCAAACAACTCCATCTTGGGTAATTCTGTTTCACCTGTAACTGTCAACCTGATAGTGTTGGAATCCAGATTGCTAACAATTACGTCTCTAATTCCACTAGCAGGATTTTCTTGGCGAAATTCCTGATTTAATTGAGCATTGGGGATTTCTAATACATAGATATTCCCCTCACTTTTATTTATGGGTTTTAGCTTTTCTCCTTGATTTGTTTCTAAAATTATCTCTATCCCTTTGTCAGTGGTTTGTAACTTGACATTGGTAATCTGAATTTGTGCTTGGGAAAGCAATTTTTTAATACTGGTAGCAGGTTTTTCAATTTCGTGTTGTTTATCTTCTGCCCGCCCTGGTAAATTAATGAACACCAAGGCTAATATTGTCATCAAAACAAGCCTTTGCAGTTGACTAGCCATAACTCCACACAACCAAATCCAAAAGATTGAGAAATTTTCTACGTAAATGGTCTTGCAAACTGCAAAATTTAACTCCCAGACTTCCTTAATAGCGGGAACATGGTCATTGTCATCAGTGCAGCATTTAGTAATTACTATCAAGAAGCTTACAGGAAAGCTTGAAAATGTGAAGTATAAACTTGATGGCTAGACGGAATTTCTTGATGGCTAGGCGGAATTTCTCATTGGTTTTTGGTGGGTTCGCAAATACACACTAGGATTTACCCCATACTGCTTACGAAATGCGGCTGCAAAATAGCTGCGGTCTGCAAAACCAACTGCACGAGCTACTTCTCCTATACTCATTTCACCTATTGCCAAAAGTTGTCCGGCTTTCTCTAATCTCTGGTGATGCAAATAGCCAAAAGCCGTTGTACCAAACACTTGACGGAAACCTCTTTTGAGAGTGCAGTCATTCAAACCCACCTGATGCGCTAGTTCGATTAGGGAAGGAGGATTGTCTATATTCTGTAACAAAATATCTTTTGCATAGTGAATGCGGTCTATGTCATCTGATTTGAGGTAATAGGCACCTTTTTTACTTTCTCCTAGTGCTAACTCGTCTGCTATTAACAATGCCATTAACTCTAAAGCTTTACTTTCTAAATATATACGCTTAGTAACACCCTGGTAGGGACATTGGAGAATTTGTTGTAAAGCCATTGTCATCACAGAGGTAGTCTTACCTGAACGCACATAATACTTTTTTTCTGGTGTTCCCAGTAAATGAGCGATTTGAGCCGATTTTTGCTCAGATTTAAGGTCTAGACATGAGCAAAAAAACTCTGGTTCGATATGAAGATTAATTGCCAGAGTTCTCTGATTTGCTAACCATTCATAACATTCTTTAGGTGCAATACCGCTACTACAAATAGCGTATTGTCCAGCAAAAGCAGAGTTAAATTGATTTTTGTGACCACCAGATAGATAAAAAGTGAACTCTATACCATGTCGGCGTTCTGGAGATTTGAGAATCAGACAGTCATGAAGCTGATAATCAGCAATTGTTAAATCTAACCCTTCCCGCAAGTGAATATATCGGAGGTTTCCTTCCCCCAACGCCTGGGGATATTGGCAAAACATCTCAAACTTATCTGCACACTGGTTTTGGATTTCTTCGATTTCTGAAAAAAGTTCCCAGAAAGCTGGTTGTGAAATCGTAATTGACATTATCTCTATCTGGTATGTATCAAAATTAAGATTGCAAGCAATACAAATTATTGCAAAATAATATCAATAAATCTAGTGTAAAGGATTGCAAGCGATCGCACACCCAACTGATGATTGCTTCCCGATGGCGATCGCCTCCGGTGAAGCGTAGCCCATCACCTGACTTGTATAAGCAGTCATCCCAGTAGCCGCACGCCATAACAGGTGAAAAATCAAATAATAGCATAAACCAAAAGCCCCCCAATTCCAGTACGGAATGCTTGGCGAATCGCGATCACTCAATTAACACTATTGATAAAGTATTGCAATTATTAAGATAATTTGTTAGATTATGCTTGTACAAATCCATTACCTCCATTATCAAGCTTTCTTGTGGGAGATGAAATTCTCCCGCACATTTTTCTAATTGAAAAAATCTTCATCAGTCAAGCTAGTTATTGACTTAAGTTTCCATAATTACACACCATATAATGGCAAATTTAGCAACACAAATAATGAATTTTTAAGTATGAGTGATTGCCCTTGTTGTAATGAAAAACTACTACAACATATTCGTAGTAGTAGAATTTACTGGTTTTGTCCCAATTGTCGTCAAGAAATGCCAAATATGAGTTCAGTAGTTCATTCTTATTGCTTATCGTCTACATTCTTGTCAGCAACAACAAGAGAAAAAATCATGTAAAGAGTAATTTCTAACCATTGGCTAATCCTCACTGCGGGATCATCCTCACTGTAGCAAATTATTAAATACTAAACAGCAAACAGCAAACTCTGACAAGGGATTTATGGTGTATTTATGAGGTACTTAAATAAATCATCAACAATTGCATTTGCAGCTAAAATACCACTACCAATCCAGTAACTTGGAACTAGATAAACCTTATTTTTTTTGACAGCTTTTAAATTTTTCCAAATGGGATTTGATTGCAGTTGCTCTAAGTTCTTTTTAGCTGTTTCATTGCCTTGACTGGTATTTTGACCAGTCCAAATAAATATAACATCACCGTCTGCTTGTTCAATTAGTTCATTACCAATAGAAACTTGCACAGAGTTGCCAAATAATTTTATTGCCTGTGATTCCTTGATATTTTGGGATTCGGGACGAGATAATCCTGCATCTTGCAAAACTTTTCCACAGAAAGAATCGAGTAAATATATATTAATGTTATTAGGGTATATCCGCACTACAGATACTTTGATTTTTGATAAATCATTACCCATTTTTTGCTTAAATTCCTCAAGACGACGGTAATAATTTTTCATCACTGTTTCACCAACTTCCCGCTTACCTAATGCCAAGCTGTAATTTGTAAATATCTCTTTCCATTGACCACTATTTTCAAATTTAAACAAAGCTGTTGGCGCAATTTTAGAAGTAATATTATAAATGTCTTGTCGATAGTCAAGACCTAAAATTAAATCTGGTTTGAGTGCGAGAATACTTTCTAAATTAGGTTCGTCAACCCCGATGTTTTTTACTCCTGTCAGATACTCTTGCCAATATGATGAGAAATCGGAAATCACACTACCAACGGGTTTAATACCTAGTGCGATCGCATTTTCTAAGGAAACTCCATCTAAAGTGACAACTCGCTCAAACTTTTCTGGAATACAGGCGATTCCCGCAGTGTGTTCAACCTGACGACAAGCTGCGTTGGTAGTGTAATCACGAATAGGTAGAGAACCACCACGATGACAAGCTACAGCCAGCAATAAACTGCAAAATATTGCTATGCCAAATCGTAACCAACGAGTTAAGCTTTTGATTTTGATATAAATGTCATTCATGATGGAATCTCATACCTCAAACCTGAGTTTACTCAGAATTAAAATGTCACAGAAAAACTACCAATCACTGTTAATGGTGCGCCAGGTTCTATGGCAACTCTACCAAAATTTGATCCTTGAAAATATTTTTCATTAAACAGATTTTGGATATTAATCCCAGCCCGCCAATTATTACGTTGATAGTAAATTGCTGCATCTGTTCTCAGATAGCTGGGGATGGTATAGGTATTGTCTGCATCACCTAGGCGATCGCCTACATAAAATAAGCCTAGACCAAAACCTAAACCCTGCAAACTACCGCGTTGCAATTCGTAAGTTGTCCACAAACTAGCTGTATTAAATGGGACATTGGCTGGACGATTCCCCGCCAAACCACTGTTATCTTCAGTAATCTCGGCATCAATGTAAGAATAAGATGCGATTACATTCCAACCTGGACTAATTTGTCCTGCAACATTGAACTCAATACCCTGGTTGCGTTGTTTTCCTATGGGAATGCTAAAGTCTGGATTCGCTGGATCAGTTGTAGCAATATTCGATTTAGTAATATGATAAGCTGCCAAAGTCGCGGCTAATCTACCATCTAAAAATTCACCTTTTACTCCCACTTCGTACTGAGTTCCCCGTTCAGGTTGTAGAACTGAACCATCTACTCTTATACCAAAATTTGGTTGAAATGATTGGCTGTAACTAGCGTAAAGAGAAACAGGTTCAATAGGTTGATACACAATACCCAATCTTGGGGTAATAGCTGTATCGTATTGATTCGATTCAGAACCATCTCGTAAATCTTTACTATTTTGATCTACAATATCCAACCGTCCACCCACGAGAAATTTTAAATTATCTGCAAACGCTATTTGATTTTGCAAGAAAATTCCTAGACCATCGCTGGTATCTTGGTTATCGCGCACAACGTTGGTTAATGCTTCTAAACCAGGTCTGGGTATGACATTGTAAACTGGATTGAATACATTAATACTTGGTGTAAGTCCTCCAGGTAATCGCTTTTGAGTTCCGCCTTGTGTAGCTCTAGCTAAATCAATACCAAATAATAGAGTATGATTAATCGAGCCTGTAGTAAACTTACCAACTAAATCAGTTTGTAAAGTATAAGTTTCTCGATAGTCATCATTGGATCTAAAATTACGTGACAAAATACCTGTTGTTTCATTCAAACTCACAGGTTCAGCACGATAATCAAATGTATCGGAACTCTGATATCGGAAAGCATTACGGATTTTCCAATTATCGTTAAAATTATGCTCTAAACGATAGCTCAATCCGACTTCTTCAACTTTTCTCACATCATCTGGTTCACCAAAAAAACGCTCTAGAGGAGTGTCAAGAATACCCTCACCAAAAGCCAAAAATCCCCGATCAAATGGACGCTCATCATTGAGATAGTCAAATTGCAACGTTAAGTTAGTGGCTTTGCCAATTTCCCATTTTAAAATGGGTGAAATGAAAAATCGTTGAGTATCTTGATTAAAATCACGGAATCCATTAGAAGTTTCGTAAACAGAGTTGAGCCTATATAATAGAGTTCTCTCGGAATTTAGTGGCCCAGAAATATCTATACTTGGGCGAAATGTGGAGAAACTACCCACTGACAATTCAGCATTAAAAAATGGCTCTCTCAGAGGTTGCTTTGTAACTAAATTAATGACTCCTCCTGGTTCAACGCCACCATATAAAACTGAAGCTGGCCCTTTGAGGACTTCTATACGCTCAACGTTTGCAGTTTCTCTAATACCACTTCGTCCATCTTTGAAGCCATCAACTAAAATACCACCACCAAAAAGACCTCCGCCAAAAAATCCTCGAATACCAATTTGGTCTGCTGTACCAGCAAACCCACCATCTTGAAGTACACCACCAACATTCAGCAGTGCGTCTCTTAAACGGGTGACTTTTTGATCCCTAATCACTTCTTCAGGAACTACTTGAATAGTCTGAGGAATATCTCGTATCGGGGTATCAGTTCTAGTCCCAGTGGAAGCATTGGGTACACGGTATCTATCTTGCTGGCCTGTTACCACTAATTCAATTGGTGCTTCATTTTGTGCAGATGGTTGTTCTGGCTGGGTTTCGCTACTAGGTTGCGGTGGGGTTGGTTGTGTCTGTGGTGTTTGAGTAGTAGTTACAGTTGGGACAACCCCGAAAACTAAACCCTCATCACCATCAAACAATTCGACTTGCGGCGCACCCGTTTCACCTGTTACTGTCACACGAATCGTGTTTGCATCTAAATTTGTAACTATAACTTCAGTGATTCCCGTAGTCGGTTTTTCTTGGCGGAATGTATCGCCACTAGATAGACGCAGTTGTGCGTTGCTTATATCTACAATGTAATTATTGCCCTCACTTCTCACTACTGGTTGAAGCTTGTCACTTTGATTGGTTTCTAAGATTACATCAAGCCCTTTATCTGTAGGTTGTAATCTGATTTCTGGAATCAGAATAAGTGATTGAGCTAGCAGTTGTTTAACGTTGTTTCCAGGGTTAAGATAATCTGATTTTTCCTCTGTACTGGTGCTTTTTATTTCTTCGCCAATAGCAGGTATAGTAACTAAAATCGAACTCAAACTGGCCATCCAAAGCAGTTGTTGCAACTTGATCATTCTCCTCACCCACCAGTCAAAATCAGTTTTGCCAAAAGTAACTAAAAATCTTTCTCAATAACTTTACCGTGATTACAAAATCTATTTGAAGACTAAAAATTGTTCCAAACGGATTTTTTTCTTCTTCCAAACGGAGTTTTTTTTTGCTGAAGTGAGATGTCGATAAATTGTAAATTTATTCCTTGTATCTTTTAACTTGATATGCTTTTGGATTCACGCCGAATTTTTTCTTGAATGCAGAATTAAAGGAACTAGGACTAGCATAGCCAACGGCTTTAGCTACTTCTTGGACTTTCATGCAACCAGTATTTAACAGCATATATGCTTGCTGCATTCGATAATCGTGTAAATAACCAAAGACTGTTGTGCCAAAGATTTGACGAAAACCCTGCTTTAATTTGCAATCATTCAGTTTTACTTGTCGGGCTATTTCTAATAATGAAGGTGGATTTTTAAAGTTATTAATTAATATGTCTTTAGCCTGATAAATCCTTTCAACATCATCAGTTTTTACAAGTGATTTATCATCAGAATTTGATACAGATTTTGTAAACTGGCTAAATTGATGTGTCATCAATTCAATTGCTTTAGCTTCTAAATACAGACGTTTCATTATTCCTTGAAAAGGACAATTTAAAATCTGCTGTAGAGCTATCTGCATTTCTGGTGTTGTAATTCCCTGACGATAATAAGGTTGTATTTCACCACTCGCAGCAAATATTTGTAATTCTGAGGGAAGTTGTTGTAACTGATGAGGCTCAAAATCTTGAAAAAATTTTGCAGGTTCAAGGCAAATTTGTACTCTGACAACCTGCTGATTGGCTACATATTCATCACTTTCTAGAATATTGGGTGCATATTCTATATAATTACGCCCTACAATTTCATTTGCCGAATTTGTTATACCTTGTAAAATTGTTTGAGAGTTACCCTTAATAAAAAAACTTAATGTTGTGGTATTAGAATGACCATGCTTGCCAATTTGAATAAAATTATCTGTAGGTTTAAATTCATAAATTCTAATTTTTAAACCAGAACGAAGTGGCATATACCATTCCCGCCAAGCAAAATATTTTGTATCTGCTTGTGTATAGTTCTCATCAACAACGCAATTTGAGCTACAGAAATGATGCTTTTGATGTTCTTCTAATATTTCTTCCCAATCTTGGTCACAAAACACTATTGTCATAGTTCTCAGCAATTAATATCTTACAGCTACAGTTTTTGGTATTTATTGAGATTATCTCTCATTATGCTACTATGTCTGTAGGCTAGATAGCAAACAATGTAAAATGTTTTACAAAATTCATCTACCTTTAAGGGAACACCAGGAAATAAATTATCCGAAACTGACGGTTTGGTAGGGTGCGTCAGTGCGATAGAACCTAACTATATCCAGAAATGATTCATACTGACGCACCCTACATTTTGGATATTCTTTTATCTGAAAGTCCCTAACCGAACTCTGGGTGTTGAATTGTCACTCAGGCTATGGCTGCACCAGATATTTAAATAAATCATCAAGTAGCTTATTGACTCCAAAAAAGCCGAATGTCCACCATCTATCTACTTGGACTTCATACACTTGATTCTTTTTTGTGGCTTTGAGCGTAGTTAAAAGAGGATTTTTGAAAAAAGCTCTTGACAAATGTTTATTACTATTCATAACAAACAAAATATCGGCATCGTACTTATTTAATACCTCAACACTTGATACTAAAGTATCTTCTTTTTGATTTGCTAGTACAGGTATAAGTTGAATACCAATATCCTGAAAAACTTGATTAAATGTTTCATTGTCAGCAAATGTACCAAGTAAATTTTCATCAAATAGATAAATGACAGATACTTCTATTTCTTTGAGTCGTTCACCCATGACACGTTGCAAATTTTTGACTCTTGCGTAGTATTGAGTAATAACTTGTTCAGCTTTTTTAGACTCACCCAGCACTTGAGCAATAAAGCGGAGATTTTCTTTAAAAGAGTAGTTTAGACCCGGCAAGTCTACCATAACCGTAGGTGCGATCGCAGATAATTCTTTATACAAACTTTTCTGGTATTCACGCATCAAAATTAAGTCTGGTTTGAGCTTAAGAACACTTTCTAAATTAGGCTGATTTCCAGTACCAATTATCTCGATACCAGCCGCTTCCTCATTAGTTACACCACGGAATAAAAAGTCGTACTCTGGAAAATAACTGACTGTACCAATTGGTTTGATACCCAAAGACAATACCGGGTCTAAAAGACCAATATCATTTAATACAATAATTCGCTGTGGCTTGATGGGAATTATTGTTTCACCCAAAGCGTGTTTGACTACTTTTGTAGCTATCGGTAGAGGAGATGTCAGTAAGGTATTGTCACCTTGAGTTGCATTTTGTGAAATATTACTATGGCAAGCCAAAAGCAAAATAATAGTAACAAATCCTAGCAAAAATGATTTTAGGTGACGATACACTTTAATACTTTCTCCTCTTTATGTCTTGATTAAAACTCAAAAGTAATTGACCCGATAATTGTAAATGGTGCGCCCGGAATCACTGTATTTCTACCAAAGTTAAATGACTCAATATATCTGACACCAAACAAGTTTTCGATATTGATAGCAGCCTTCCAATTATCTCGCTTGTAATAAATTGCAGCATCAGTTCGCAGATAACTAGGTAATGTGAAAGTATCGTCAAACTCAGGGGTAGGAATATCACCACCTACTCTATCGGAAAGATAAAACAACCCTAAACCAAAGCCCAAACCTTGCAAATTGCCCTGTCGAAATTGATAAGTAGTCCACAAACTTGCTTTGTGTTCAGGTACTTTGGGTACTCTAGAACCAACCCTTAAATCATTACTTTTTGTGACTGTGGCATCTGTATAACTATAAGCAGCAATAATATTCCATCCCGGCAAAATTTCACCAGATATATCCAGTTCAATTCCTCGACTTCTCTGTTCCCCAACAGGAATGCTAAAGCCATCAGGGTCATTGGGATCGGGTGTAGCAATATTTGTTCTAGTAATTTCATAAGCTGCTAATGTCGCTGAAAATTTTTCATTCAAATCTGCCTTGATTCCGACTTCATATTGATTACCACGTTCAGGGGGTAAAAATGTCCCGTCAGCACGCTGGGCAAAATTGGGAACAAACGAGCGACTATAACTAGCATAAAGTGAAATCGGTTTAATTGGCTGGTAAACAACACCAATCCGAGGAGTAAAAGCTTCGTCATACTGAAGAGTACGAGTATCTGAAAGCCTATCAAACTGGTCTTGCTCCACAACGTCAAAACGACCACCTAGCATTAACTTGAATTTGTCTGAAAATGCTATCTGATCTTGCAAATAGATACCCAATGAATCAGTTGTAGATTTACCATCTCTAACTACATTGGTTAATTCAGACAGCGCAGGTCTGGGGATAACGTTGTAAACCGGGTTAAAAATATTTATTGATGGAGTGAGTCCCCCAGGTAGCCGTCTTTGAGAACCATCGCTCTTTTGTCGAGCCAGATCAAATCCAAACAAGAGTGTATGTTCAATTGAACCTGTCTTAAATTTACCAACAATATCTGTTAGTAGAGAGTATGTCTCACGGTAATCATCATTAGAACGGAAGTTGCGCGAGAGTTCACCAGTTGCTTCGTCAACTGCCAGAGGCTGGGCGCGATAATCAAAGGTATCTTGTGAAGTATAGCGAAAAGCATTGCGGAGGGTTAATTGGTCACTAAAACGATGCTCTAAGCGGTATCCAACATTTACCTCTTCTACTGTGCGTTCATCTCCTGGTTCACCCAAGAACCTACTAGTAGGAATGTCAGCAATACCCCGTCCAAAAGCAACTATACCTTGATCCATTGTGCGCTCATCGTTGACATAACTAACATCAAACAATATGTTAGTGTTCTCACCCAGTTTTAAATCAAAAACTGGCCCAAAAAAGACTCGCTCACTATTGACAAAATTTCGGAAACTACCAGCATTTTCGTAGGCAACGTTTAGTCGATATAGTAATGATTTATCTGTGTTAAGAGGACTTGATAAATCAATGGTAGAACGATAGTAATTGTAGTTACCTACAGATAAATCGGCAGAGTAATAAGGAGTAGCAAGAGGTTTTTTCGTTACTAAATTAATGATTCCTCCTGGTTCAGAATTTCCATATAAAACAGAAGCCGGGCCTTTAAGAACTTCTATTTGCTCGATATTAGCAAGCTCTCGCAATACAAAGCCGGTTTCTCTTAAACCATTACGAAAAGTAGAAATAAAATCGAAGCCTCTAAGATTGAAGTTGTCATTTGTCCCGCCAAAAGTATCACCTTCGACAATACCACTCACGTTACGAATTGCATCAGTAAGTCGAATAACCTTCTGGTCTTCTAAAACTTGTTTAGGAATTACTTGAATTGACTGGGGAATGTCCCGAATTGGGGTGTCGGTTCTAGTGGCTGCTGATGCTTCTGGGATACGATATGTATCTTGTTCACCCGTAACTACCAGTTCAATAGGTGCTTCATTTTGTGCAGATGGTTGTTCTGGCTGGGTTTCGTTACTTGGTTGTTGTTCTGGTTGCGGTGGTGTTTGAGTAGTGCTTACAGTTGCGACAACCCCGAAAACTAAACCCTCGTCACCATCAAACAATTCGACTTGCGGCGCACCACTTTCACCTGTTACTGTCACACGAATTGTATTTGCATCTAAATTTGTGACTATAACTTCACTAATTCCCGCAGTTGGTTTTTCCTGGCGGAATGTATCGCCACTAGATAGGCTCAGTTGAGCATTGGGAATTTCAACAATATAGCTATTACCCTCACTCTTGTTGGTCAGTTGCAGTTTATCTGATTGATTAGTGGCTAAAATTACCTCTATCCCTTGCTCGGTGGTTTGCAACTGGACACCTGTTACTTGAACCAGAGATTGAGCCAGCCATTGTTGAATAGTAGTTGCAGGTTTTTCTATATCACTTAATTGAGAAATTTTTGTTATTGGTTTTTGGTTATCTTCTGCTAACGCAGGGAAGTTAACTAATACCAAACTCAATCCTGTCATCCAAGCTAGTTTTTGCAATTGATTTGACATCACTCTACTCACACGCAAATAAGGGACTGGGGACTGGGTATTGGGGAGCCAGTCGCGTGCGGAGGTTCCCTCCGTTGAGCGAACTGGCGTGACTGGGAAATCCTATTAGAGATTTTTAAATCTGTAGGATGCGTCAGTTAGATTAACCATAGACACATCTAGTATTGGTACTGACGCACCTGACTAACTACCCAATGCCTCATCTCCAATAGCCGTTATGTTTGTAATTAATAATTACTATCAAGAAGCTTACAGGAAAGCTCTAGTTTATAGTTAAGTGCTTTGAACGCTAGACGGAATTTTTTGAACGCTAGACGGAATTTTTCTTTTTTTCAATGATGGAATCAGGTTATTATTATTTTTGTAGATTGAGATTTCTACATAAATTTTTGAGACTACAAATCAAACTTTTTATTGTGCTTACGCTTATCCTATCAACTCATCAACTTTTATGGATGACCTGGAATTAGCTAGCAAAAATTCTTTGGGATTGATGCCAAATTTTTTTCTAAAAGCAGTAGCGAAATAGCTACGACTAGCAAAACCAACGCTACGGGCTGCTTTAGAAATGCTGGTTTCTCCGGTTACTAATAATTTTCTTGCTTGCTCTAATCTATGATGATGTAAATAGCCGAATACCGTTGTACCAAATACCAGACGAAACCCTCGTTTGAGAGTACAATCATTCAAGCCTACTTGTCTAGATAAGTCCCTTAAGGAAGGAGGATTGTCTAAATTACGCAATAAAACTTCTTTAGCATAGTGAATCCGTTCCACATCATCAGGCTTGAGAGAAAATGTGTCATGTTTACCTTGGCGTGCGGCTACATCTTCCTCAACCAGTAATACCATAAGTTCTAAAACTTTACTTTCTAAATACATCCTTTTCATCATTCCCTGATAGGGACAATTTAAAATTTGTTGTAATGCTACTTCCATTGCTGGTGTATTAGTGCCAGCACGAGAGTAATATTCTTGATGGCATTGTCTAACTAAATGAGCTAATTTCTGTGGTAGCTGATTTTCTTGTTTACCCATAAACAGGTAAAATATCTCTGGTTCTATGTGGACATTGATTTCAATGATTTTTTCTGATTTAAATGCTTTAACTCTCTCTTTTGGTGCTAGTCCACTTCCAAATAATCTGTTTTGTCCTTTACTAACAAAACAATTTTGTTCTTGGTAATATTTTGCTAGATAAAAACTGTATTCTAAAGGATGTTGTCGTTCAGGATTTTTTATAACTAAATCGTCATGTAATTGATGTTCTGAAATTGCTAAGTGTAACCCATCCCGTAATTCTATTTCTCCCCAAAAACCTGTACCTATTTCTGGTGGAAATGAACAAAAAGTATCAAATATATTCCAGGATTCTCCTAATGTGGATCGGAGTATCGGCGCAGTTGTTTCTGTTTCTGGTATATCTACAAATAAATCCCAAAATGCTTGTTGTGAAATTGTGATTGTCATAACTATAAGCAATATATTTTGGTGTCTCTCAATACCAAGTCAGGATGAGCCGTATTTGTGATTAAATACAGCAAATAAGCATTTATTTAGATTAATTATCACTAAATAATAAGGATAAACTGTTTTTATACCTGTATTTTGTGGTGGACAATACAAAATTTTTGCATATTTTTCTCAGTTATTGGGGGAAGAGCAGATAAAAATGCAATAAATAGGCATAATTAGCCGTAAAATACGAGAATTAGCTGAGAAAAATTCTCTACTGCCCTCAGACAGCTTCTGATCTCAGCCTCCAAAATCAGGCTTGTTTATAGCTAAAGTTTTATGAAAATCGGACTACAGCAATATTGGAACTTACTTGTAGACTATCTCAAGCCGCAAAAGGGTAGAGTAGTTAAATTTGCGATCGCACTCCTCGTTAGCATCGCCTTACAAATCCTCAACCCCCAAATTTTACGCTATTTCATTGATACAGCTGTTGCTGGTGGGGATAGCCAAAAATTACTACTAGCGGCCTTGTTATTTATAGTTGTAGCCTTAATCACCCAAGCAATGTCAATTACCGCCACATTCTACGGTGAAAACGTCGCCTGGACAGCTACTAATAATTTGCGTGCAGATTTAGTAGAGCATTGTTTAACACTAGATTTATCCTTCCACAAATACCGTACACCAGGCGAATTAGTCGAACGCATAGACGGCGATGTGCAGAATTTATCAGAATTTTTCTCAAAATTTACTATTCACATCTTGGGTAATTTGCTCATGGTGTTGGGTGTAATCATAGTGCTGTTTATAGAAGATTGGCGAGCCGGTGTAGCTATTTTATCGTTTGCTCTCATCGCCTTATCTACTCTGATTAAGTTGCGTCGCATTTCAGTTTTCCATTGGGGAGGTTATCGCCAATTTAGTGCTGAGTTTTTTGGCTTCTTAGGTGAACAGCTAACAGGGATGGAAGACATTCGTGCTAATGGTGCAAAAAACTATGTCATGCACCGCTTCTATACAATTATTCGTAACTGGCTACCCATCTTTCATAAAGCCCGCTTTGCCGATACAATTCTTTGGGTGACAACTAACGGTATATTTACGTTAGGCAGTGTCGTTGCTCTCATAGTTGGTGCTTACCTGTGGAGTCAACAGACAATTACCATCGGTACAGTTTACCTATTGTATTACTACACCAATATTCTCAGCGAACCGATTGAACAGATTCGCAACCAATTTGAAGACCTCCAGCAAGCAGATGCGAGTATTTACCGCATTACAGACTTATTGCAAGTTCAATCTCAATTGCGTACAAGCGGCGAAAAATCACTTCCTCCAGGTGCGCTGTCTATAGCTGTTGAGAATGTCTCTTTTGGGTACAATGACCGGGGAGCGGGGACTGGGGACTGGGGACTAGGGACTGGGGATTTGGTATTGCAAGATGTATCTTTTAATTTACCTGCGGGTCAGGTTTTGGGGTTACTGGGACGTACAGGAAGCGGTAAGACAACTTTAGCGCGATTACTCTTGAGATTGTATGACCCACAATTGGGTTCAATTCGGTTGGGGGGTGTACCTATCGACCAAACCCCACTCAAAGAATTACCGAGGAAAGTCGGGTTAGTAACTCAAGATGTGCAACTTTTTCAAACCACAGTTCGCAATAACCTGACTTTTTTCAACCCTGATATTACTAGCGATCGCATCTATGAAACAATAGAAATGTTGGGCTTGTCAGAATGGTTGCACTCTTTACCCAATGGCTTAGAAACCAACTTAGGCCCAGATAGTAGCGGTTTGTCAGCAGGACAAGCGCAGCTATTAGCCTTTACCCGCGTATTTCTCAAAGACCCCGGTTTAGTCATTCTAGATGAAGCCTCTTCACGCCTCGATCCGATGACAGAAAAACTCATTGAAAGAGCTATAGATAAATTATTGATGGGACGAACCGCGATTATTATCGCCCATCGTTTAGCCACCGTAGAAAGAGCCAATCAAATCTTAATTTTAGACAAAGGTAAAGTAAGTGAATACGGTGAACGCGAAGAACTAGCAAACAATCCTAATTCACGTTTTACCCAATTATTAAAAGCCGGTTTAACAGATTTATTAGTTTAAATCAGGGACTGGGAACTAGGTATTAAAAGTAGACTCCTCTTCTTATTCCTAACTCATCACCCATACTTTTAGACCTTTCCCAATCCCCAACCCCCAATCTTCAATCCCCAATATTATGATTTTATCAACAAAAAAACTTGCTGGTTGGCAATTATTATGGCAACTAATTTGCTATAAACCAAAGCTTTACTTAATTGATACTTGCTTCTGGATTTTTATTATGGGCTTACCTGCCCTACCTGGACTGATTATTCGAGAATTCTTTAATAGTCTCACAGGTAAAGCTCAATTTGGTTTATCACCTTGGGCATTTATTGCAGGTTTTGTTGCTTTGAATTTGGGGCATATTTTGGTGATATTGATAGGACGCATCACCAAAACTCAACACCGTTTTACCATGAGGTCATTACTGAGAAGAAATTTATTAGAACGTCTCTTAAATAATCCTCATGCTCAAATTAAGGTAACTCAGGATGATACTGATAAATCTGTATCCCAAGGTGAAGTAATTAGCTACTTTCGAGATGATACCCAACACATTGAAGATAATGTAGCCTGGGTATCAGAAATATTTGGAGAAGGAATATTTGCTGTTCTTTCTTTAGTTATTTTATTAAGTGTCAATGTACCCATGACACTATTCGTTTTCCTGCCCCTAGTGGGAATGATAGTAATTATCCAAAAAGCAGAAACACGTATTAAAAAATATCGCCAAGCTAGCCGTCAAGCAACTCAAAAAGTGACCGGAATTTTAGGAGAAATCTTTAGTTCTGTACAAGCGATTAAAGTTGCTGGTGCAGAACAAGATGTCCTCACTTACTTTCGCACTTTGAATGACAAGCGGCGCGAGAGGATGGTTAAAGACAGCTTATTAAAAGCCATTCTCAGTTCACTATTTCAAAACATGGTGAATTTCGGCACAGGTTTGATTTTGGTGATGGCTTCTTTTTTGATGCAAAGCGGCGTTAATCAATTAACAGTAGGTGACTTTGCTTTATTTGTTTATAATCTATCATTTGTCACAGGTTTTTTTGCTTCTGTAGGTGGCTTTATGGCTTTGTATAAGCAAACAGAAGTTGCATTTGAACGCATGACTTCTTTAATTTCTGGTGCATCAGCAGAAACTTTGGTAGCTCCAAATCAACTTTATTTGCAAGAATTGGGTAAAAGTAGAAAAAACTTACCTCGATTAGAACAACCAACAAATAATGCAAGTCATCAACTACAATCATTAAGACTAACAAGTTTAACTTATATTTATCCTGGTACTAATCAAGGGATTGTAGATATTAACTTACAAATACAGCGCGGTAGTTTGACTGTAATTACTGGACGCATCGGTGCAGGAAAAACTACATTGCTCAGAGTATTATTAGGATTATTGCCCAAACAAGCCGGGGAAATTTATTGGAATGGGTGTATAGTTGAAGACCCTGCTAATTTTTTTGTACCACCTCGCAGTGCTTACACTCCGCAAATTCCCCAACTGTTCAGCTATTCCTTACGGGAAAATATTTTACTGGGATTGTCTAAGGATGATTCTGAAATTGAAACAGCATTAAAAATGGCTGTATTTGAGCAAGATTTAGCAGCTATGAATGAGAAGTTAGAAACTTTAGTAGGAACAAAAGGTGTCCGGCTTTCTGGTGGACAAATGCAACGGGTAGCGGCGGCGCGGATGTTTGTACGTCAGCCAGAATTGCTGGTATTTGATGACCTTTCTAGTGCGTTAGATGTGGAAACAGAATTAACATTATGGTCGCGGATATTTGCCAATACAACTGAGGAAAATTGTTGGACACCAACCTGTTTAGTAGTATCTCATCGTCGTTCTGTTTTACGACGCGCTGATCAAATTATTGTGATGAAAGCTGGTAGGGTTGTAGCTCAAGGTAAGTTTGAAGATATTTTAGCTGATGAGCAAGCTGATTGGATTTTTTAGCTTCTGAGAAACACAGGTTATACCAATTCACAATAGCCTACGGCAAGGCTAACGCCTACGCAACGATGCTCCCGCTCCACTCTAAGCGCAGCTATGCCGTAGGCTTTACGCAATTAAAAAACTTAGATGCAGCAAAGCTTTCAGAGTTTACATCTGTATCAGGTTTTTCGTGAAATGGTATTACAGGGGAACACAAGTTTCTCCCAATGCACAGCAACTAAATGCTTATCATGGCTATTTGACAATTATTTCTTTTTTTCATCAAACAACACTACAAAAAGTTGAAAAAATATACTAATAAGGATAAAGTATAATCTTGAACCTTTTCGCTTACATTAGGCTGCAAATCTCAATGATGCGAGAATATACCTTGCTTAAACACTTGATATTTTTAGATTAATTCTCAATTAAGATGTTGCAGTTGCAAATGTCAAAGAAGGCACAACTAGCTTACCTAAATGAGTATATTTTTCAATTAACTAGAAGATAATGACAAGAGCAACCACAGCATCACCTAGAAATTGGAATACACCAACAATCTCGCCATTAGTAGGTCTGATTCTGGGCATACTGATTCTGCTAACTTGCTTGGTGTATAGTGTTACATTGGGTGCAGCAGAAATACCGTTAAACAAGATTCTGGAATCCTTTATCACCTTTGATGGTTCTTATGAACATTTAGTGATTCAGACGGTGAGATTACCGCGATCGCTTGTCGCGCTACTGGTAGGATCATCCTTGGCAGTCGCCGGTGCATTAATGCAAGGTTTGACACGTAACCCCTTAGCAGATCCAGGAATTTTAGGTATTGAGTCAGGAGCAGCATTAGCTGTAGTTACTACAATTTTTGTGTTTGGTAGCTCCTCTTTGAGTGTTTTAACGATTATGGCCTTTTTGGGTGCAGGAGCGACAGCTATATTAGTCTACCTCCTTGGTTCGCTAGGAAAGGGAGGAGCTACACCATTAAATATCACCGTAGCAGGTGCAGCGTTGACGGCTCTGATTTCTTCCCTCACCACGGCTATTCTCATCGTCAGTCAACGCACCTTAGAAGAAATTAGATTTTGGTTAGCTGGTTCTTTAGCTGGACGGGATTTCGACATCTTATTGTCAGCATTACCTTTCGTCGTCATTGGCTTAGTAGTAGCCTTTGCCCTGGGTAGACAAATTACAACCATGAGTCTGGGCGAAGATGTGGCTAAAGGCTTGGGTCAACAGACAGCTTGGGTCAAAATTACGACTGCCATCAGTGTGGTTTTACTGGCGGGAAGTTCAGTCTCTTTAGCTGGGCCAATCGGCTTTATTGGCTTAGTCGTTCCCCACATGGTGAGGTTTTTCATCAAAGCTGATTACCGTTGGATTTTGCCATACTCCGCAGTGGTGGGTGCAACTTTACTTTTAGTTGCAGATGTGGCGGCGCGTATATTACTCAAACCCCAGGAATTACCTGTGGGAGTAATGACAGCATTGGTTGGCGCACCCTTTTTTGTCTACTTGGCTAAATCAAAGGTGAAGAAATGAAGGTTGATTGGCTTGTATTCCGTTCCGAAACGATATCTTTGCGAATTGACCGCCGTGTACCACCAATACTGCTATGTTTGGCAGTGGCGGTTGTGGTGGCGATGGTGATGAATTTAGGACGGGGTGAATATCCGATTTCTCCCTTAGATATCGTCAAAACTGTATTGGGTATAGATACAGGCAACCCAGATCATGCTTTTGTCATTCATAACCTGCGTCTACCCCGTACCCTTGTCGCTTTCATGGTGGGAATGGCACTGGCTGTTTCTGGGACTATCTTTCAAGGCATCACACGTAACCCATTAGCTGATCCCGGCATTATTGGCATCAATGCGGGAGCAAGTCTAGCAGCAGTTGCAGTCATTGTCCTATTTCCATCAGCACCCATTTACACTTTGCCTGTATCAGCCTTTGTCGGTGCTTTATTGATGGCTGGTTTAATTTACTCCCTGGCTTGGAACAATGGGAGTTCTCCCGTTCTGTTTATTTTAATGGGTGTGGGTTTGTCTGCGATCGCTGGTGCTTTCACCAGCTTATTAATTACCTTTGGCGATATTTACAGCGTCAGTGATGCGTTGGTGTGGTTAGCGGGTAGCGTCTACGGACGCACCTGGGAACAAGTATTTTCCTTCTTACCTTGGTTAATCGTTTTTGTTCCGATGGCGTTGACATTAGCTAGACATTTGAATGCCTTAAATTTGGGAGATGATGTTGCCAAAGGTTTAGGGACTCGTGTGGAATGGCAACGGGGTTTGCTGGTGCTAGTGGGTGTAGCCTTAGCCGGTGCAGGAGTCGCTACGGCAGGAATGATTGGTTTTGTGGGATTAATTGCACCACATTTAGGTAGACAGTTAGTAGGTACAAATCATGAAGGATTGATCCCTACCTCTGCATTGTTGGGAGGAATGCTGGTTGTAGTGGCAGACTTCTTCGGCAGAACCCTCTTTGCACCTATCGAAATTCCTTGTGGGGTGGTGACGGCTGCTGTGGGTGCGCCTTATTTTCTCTATTTGTTAATTCGTAATCGGAAGAAATAGTGTTGGGGATTGGGGATTGGGGACTGGGAAAAAATTGAATTTTGATTAGTTTAACAGGGTAAAAAATATGAAAGGTTTATCAACCAAAAGTCTGTCTTTAGCTTACGATGGTGCGCCAATTATTCGTGACCTAAATTTGGCAATTCCTAGCGGAAAAATTAGTGCTTTGGTGGGTGCAAATGGTTGCGGTAAATCAACTTTATTACGAGGTTTAGCCAGATTGCTTAAACCCTATGGTGGGACAGTTTATCTTGATGGGCAATCTATTTTTAATCTGGCAACAAAGGAAGTAGCAAAGCAGTTAGGAATTTTACCTCAAGGCCCAGTTGCACCAGAAGGATTAACAGTCAAAGACTTAGTAGGACAAGGGCGTTATCCTTATCAAAATTGGTTACAGCAGTGGTCAGAAAAAGACGAAAGAATTGTCCAACAGGCACTAGAAATTACTAATTTATTGCCCTTAGCAGATAGAGCTTTAGATACTTTATCTGGTGGACAACGCCAACGTGCTTGGATAGCAATGGCACTGGCACAAGATACAGATATTTTACTGTTAGATGAACCCACTACTTTTTTAGATTTAGCACATCAAATAGAAGTGTTAGATTTGTTATATGAATTGAATCAGCATCAACAGAGAACTATTGTCATGGTGCTGCATGATCTAAATCAGGCTTGTCGTTATGCAGATTATCTAGTTGTAGTGAAACAAGGCCGAATTTTCACGGCTGGAGAACCAAAAGAGGTAATGACTGAAGAAATGGTAAGAGAGGTTTTTGGTTTAGATTGTCGTATTGTTCCTGACCCAGTTGTGGGAACACCCATGTGTGTACCAATAGGACGCAAGGGAGAAAAGCAATTGCAAGCAAATTCTTCTAATTTTTAGTAAATAAATGGAAAATTTTAGCAATTAATTCTTGAAAAATCCTACTCAAAAATGTTGGAAATTCTGACGAAAGAACAGTACGATGAAGTTGTAGAAGCAAGTTTGAAGATATTACAGGCTGTAGATCCTAGTCAGTCCTTCGACTTTGTAGAGAAATGGGAAAGTAACTTTACTCGTAGTTCCTATCAGGAAATGCAGCTACGTCCGGGATTATCTCTAGAAATTTTTGATAAAACTCAATATCGTCAAGTAAATATTCAGAATAATCATGATGAGGAATATCCACTGATCGCAAAATTTTATCTAGAGGGGAATCATAGTGTCATTTGTCCTGGGGTTGCGGGAGTTAGGGAAAAATATCAAGAAACAGCAGGAAATAATTATTTATTTTACTTGCCAGATATTGAAGAAATCGAGCAATATTTTGCAGGCGATCGCTATTATATAATCAGAATTCTTTTTGATATCGATTTCCTGAGAAATTTTGCTACTGGGTTTACACCTGTCCCCAAACAATTACAACCTTTGCTAGACAGTGATCATCCACCGCGTTTTCATCTGCCTGTGGGTAAAATCACGCCCACAATGCAAACTATATTATCACAGCTTTTAAATGCACCCTATCAAGGTATGGTGCAACGAATTTATCTAGAAAGCAAGGTGCTGGAACTGCTGGCTTTGCAATTAGCGCAAATATTGGAGACTGAACAAAATCGCCAAAGTTTAATTAACCTGAAAGCATCTGACATTGAAAGAATTTATCACGCCAAAGACATTTTAATTAGTCAATACGATAATCCGCCTACACTGTTAGATTTAGCAAAAAAAGTAGGTGTCAATGACAATAAATTAAAATTAGGTTTTCGGGAAGTCTTTGGTACAACAGTCTTTGGCTACTTACATAACTACCGCATGGAAATGGCGCAAATGCTCTTACAGGAAGGTAAGCAAAGTGTAGCGGAGGTAGCATCTCATGTTGGATATTCTAACCCTGGTCACTTTGCAGCCGCATTCAAGCGTAAATTTGGCATGAGTCCGAAAGTGTGTAGATTAGGAAGAAAAACGGCTTAATTAATCTACAAAATCTCAAAATCCATGATGTTTTAACATGATGATGCAAAACATAAATCTAGCAATTAACCCATGAGCGAGGAAAGAGAAAGAGCCGATAATGATTCACCGTGGAAAGAAATTTTAGAAGCCTACTTTCCCCAAGCAATGCAGTTTTTCTTCCCCCAAACAGCCGCACTAATTAACTGGGAACGTCCTTATGAATTTCTCGACAAGGAATTTCAAGTGCGAATCGTTCTGTTGAAATAAGCCAAGTAACCTAGAACGGCTTAGGGATAACAGGCAGGGTAATAAGAAAAGGGAAAACCTTAACAAAAACCCTGACAACTGATAGACCATGTAGGTGAGAATCCTACCCCGTAGGTGCAACGGTGAAAGCATCACCCCCAGGTTAGCGAATAGTCATCAACGCCTGAAGCGGGGTGAAAAGGCGGCACTACTGGAAGCCTAATCCGGTATTCTGTCCAGCAAAGTGCCATGATGGAATGGCACTAAGAAAAGCTAGAAGCCATACATTTCAGGGGCTACAGCTTTTAATGCCCATTTAGCAGTAATAGCCTGAGTCAGGCGATCGCTCTGAGAAAGATGATGTATGGTTGGCCAAAAATTTTTGTCGGTAGAAAAAGCTTGCTCGCTCATGAAATACTTTTTGAAGACGAGCAAGCCAAGATCATAAACACTACTGTGACACTACGAGTACAAATTCTCAAGGATAAATTTAGCCAAAGTTTAGGGCTACCCTTTAAAGAACTATTGCCAGAATCGGCAATTAGACAAGCAATATCTGAATTAAATATTAAATACAAAAAGCGATTATTTGACCCGCTAATAACGTTGTGGGCATTTTTATCTCAGGTTTTGGATACTGATAAAACTTGTCATAACGCTGTAAGTAAAATAATTGCACATTTGGCAGAATCAGAAGTAGAAATTCCTTCAACAGATACAAGTGCTTATTGTCAAGCTAGGGCAAGGTTGCCAGAAAAATTATTAGAAAAACTTTTTAATTTCTCTGCACAAAGCTTAGAAGAGAAAGTGAACCAAGAAAATTTATGGTGTGGTCGAAATGTGAAAGTAATAGATGGCTCAACTGTATCTATGCCTGACACACAAGAAAACCAAAAAGAATATCCTCAACCTAGCACTCAACAAGAAGGATGTGGGTTCCCAATTGCCAAAATCGGGGTAATATTCAGTTTAGTTACTGGAGCCGCTGTTGCACTGTGCATAGACGTTTTGAACACTCATGATATTAAATTAGCGAGAAAAATGTACAGTTTTCTCAAACCAAATGATGTACTTTTAGGGGATAGAGCTTTTTGTGCTTACGCCGATATCGTTTCTATTACCAAACTTGGCTGTGATGCTGTATTTCGCAAGCATCAATCTCGGACAACAACCATGCGAAAAGGCAAAATTGTTGGCGATTGTGACAAGTTAGTTACTTGGCATAAGCCTAAAAGTTGTCCAAAAGGATTGAATAAAGATGAATTTAATGCTCTACCTCAAACCATAACTTTGCGAGAGATTTACTATTACATCGTTATTCCTGGTTTTCGCACTCAACGAGTTAGCTTGATTACTACTCTTTTAGATAAAGCAACTTATTCTACTCTAGAAGTTGTTGGACTTTATGGTAAACGTTGGGATGTTGAATTGGATTTGAGACATCTGAAAACCACATTAGGGATGGATGTTCTACGGTGTAAAACTCCTTCTATGATCCGCAAAGAAATTCATGTTTATTTACTCGCTTACAATCTACTTCGTAGCTTAATGTGGCAGGCTGGAACTACTTATAATACTCCTCCCTTACGCTTATCGCTACAAGGTACTCGCCATCATTTAATTAACTTTCTTCCCAAATTATTAGCTGCTCATTCAACAAAACGTCTTCAAATTTATCGTACTTTACTCAAAGTTATTCCTCACAAGGCTGTTCCCTACCGCCCAGGTCGTAGTGAACCACGAGTTCGTAAACGTCGCCCCAAAATTTACCCCTTGATGACCAAACCCCGGCATGAATTACGTAAACAATTGCAAACTGCTTAATTGATCAGCGTTTCGGCTTTTCTTAGTGCCATTCGATAGTGATGAAAGTCTAATTTTTAGCTTCACACCTGTTGTTTCAACGACACAAACACCAATACAACCAGAACAGCCAACCAGTGAACAAACACCAGATGAAACGACATCTGAAAGTGACCCATCAATTGAACTGGTGGTGACAGCAACGCGTACCGAAGAAGATATCCAGAATATCCCGCGTTCTGTAACTGTGATTACTCGTGAACAGATTGAGGAACAAGCAAAATTAACCACTAACTTAGCTGATATCTTGGCGAAAACCGTTCCTGGCTTTGGTTCACCAACTAATCGCACTAATACATTTGGGCAAAATTTGCGGGGTCGCAATATCTCAGTTTTGATTGACGGTGTTCCCCAAAATAGTAATTTACAATCAATTCCTGCTCAATTAACAACTATAGATCCCAGTGCAATCGAACGCATTGAAATTGTACGCGGCCCAAATGCGATCTATGGTGGTCAAGCAACTGGTGGTGTCGTCAATATTATTACTAAGAGGCCAAGCGGTCAAAGACTAACTTCTACAACAAATATTGGTTTAGACACTTCTTTAACTCGTTCCGCAGATAGTTTTGGTTACAACCTTTCCCATCAAATTACAGGGACAGAAGGTAAATTTGACTACACTGTAGGTTTTTCTCTGGTGACAACTGCGGGATTATATGATGCAGAAGGCGATCGCATTGCTAACTTTGCAGGTGATGATGATAGCAGAAAAATCAATGCTTTGGCAAAAGTAGGAGTAGAATTAGCACCTGATCAACGTCTGCAATTTACCTTTAACCATTTTGATCAAAAACAAAATACTGATTTTATTTCTGATGAAGCAGTTGATAATATACCCGGAATTCAAAAATCTCGCGCTCTGAGGAAACCAGATGGCATAAATATAATTGATGCTGATGATGGTAGTTTTATCAAAAACACTTTATTCAGCTTAAATTACAATAATGACAATATTTTTGGTAGCAAGCTGCAAGCTCAAGCTTACTATCGTAATTATGGTTTTGGTGGTGGATTTCCTACTGATAACCGGGGTGGAAGATTAAGAGCAATTACTCAATCAGAAGGAGATTCTGAACAGTTGGGAGGAAGATTACAAGTTGAAACACCCTTCAATCAAGATAAAACTGTGAGCTTACTTTGGGGTGTGGACTATCAAAATGAGCGTAGTTCTCAAAGGTTTAATATTTTCGATTCTGGGGAATTTGACGCATCAGGTGGTCGCATCTTTCGTAAGATTGAGAAGCGGGTTTTTGTCCCAGATTACGACTTTAGAGAACTGGGTGTATTTGGTCAATTGCAATGGGATGTATCTGATAGTTTACGCTTGAGTGGTGGTTTGCGTTATGTAAATATTGGTGTGAGTTTAGACGACTACATCACCGCCGAATTTCCCCGGCGTAATATTCAAGGTGGCGATCGCAGTTTTGATTCTACAGTATTTAATGCCGGAATTGTCTACAAATTTACACCGGAAGTTAGTATATTTGCTAGCTTTTCTCAAGGCTTTTCAGTTCCCGATTTAGGTCGTGTTTTCCGCCGTCCCCCCACAGGAGTCGTCAATATTTTGGACTCTCTACAACTGACAGAACCGCAAAAAGTAGACAATTATGAAATCGGTATTCGGGGTCAATGGAATAATGTGCAAGCGTCCTTATCTGGTTTCTACAACTATTCTGATTTAGGTTCAGCTTTTAACTTTAACCCTAACACTGACTTCTTAGAGACTGTTCGCGCTCCCCAAAAAGTTTACGGTATAGAAGCTGCGATTGATGTCCAACCGACTCAAGGCTGGAAAGTTGGGGGTACAGCTACTTGGATAGAAGGGGAAAATGACGAAGACAATGATGGTGAATATTTAGCACTCAACAGTATTACAGTTCCACCCTTGAAATTGACAGCCTATGTAGAAAATGAAACCCTCAAGGGTTGGCGGAATAGATTACAATTGCTTTACTCAGGCGATCGCGATCGGGCTTTTAATGATGGTGTAGAAGATGGTAAAATTAACAGCTACATCACAGTAGACTACATCAGCAGTATCAAACTGGGTCAAGGGGAATTACAAATAGGTATTCAAAACCTATTCAATAACCAATATTTCCCAGTTTACTCCCAATACTTTGCACCTTTCTTTGATAGTGCTAATTATGCTGGACAAGGTAGAACTCTCAGTATTGGATATCGAATTAATTGGTAAAAATTTAAATACTTACCACTTTTGATGGGTGCGTATTTTGCTCACCCATAACAAATACCTGCTGAAGAAGGCTGACCAACTGTAGAATTATTTGAGCAATTTGAGATTCAAAATCCACAGTTCGCAAAAATACTCCAAACTTGTACCCAAACAGACACAAATCCTATTTGCTTATTGCTAATAATTTTAATTAACTGAAGTTGGCAACTCCGATTTAGTGGTTTATTATGAACAATATTTTTTGTGCTGAGGAATCTTGTCAAGCCAAAGAAGACCCCATTGGGACTGCGTTAAATCGCCAATATTATATCTTGCTCGAAGTGCCACTACCTTGGACATCTCAACCCTTAGATTCCAAAAATATTCCCAATCAATTAAAAGATTTGCAATCAGCTATTGAGGAAGCAGCTTCTTATGTAAGGTTGGTATTTATTTACAATGCCAATTATTATCAAAGTGGACGAACTCGCTTAATTATCTATTACCAGACAGAAGAAATATCTTCAGGGTATAGCAAGCAAGAATATATCTTATCAGATATTAATGATGCAGTACCCATCATCCAAAAGTGTATCAGAAATGAAACGCCAGCAAGAGTTGAAACAACAAATATTCAAACCAGAGATTTTTTAGTATGTACTCATGGTAGTCATGATAAATGCTGTGCTAAATATGGCAATCCTTTTTATCGTCAAGCATTAGCAACAGTAGAGAATTTATCATTGTCTCATGTGCGAGTGTGGCAAAGTAGCCATTTTGGTGGACATCGTTTTGCACCAACGATGATCGACCTTCCAGAAGGGAGATATTATGCTAGGTTAAACCAACAATCTTTTACTGCCATTTTGATACGAAGTGGTGATATTCAGTGTTTAAAAAATGTCTATCGTGGTTGGGGTATTTTACCTTGGCAGGTGCAAATCTTAGAAAGAGAATTGATGCTTCATTATAATTGGGACTGGTTTAATTACCAAGTTGAAGGTCATGTAATTGAGCAAAACGAAGATGAGACTTTTAATAAAGTAGAAATCACCTTTACAAAACCGGATGGTGAAGTTAACACTTATAGATGTAATGTGATTGATGATCCGAGTAAAAGTATTAGTTTTCGGGGAGAATGTGGGGTGAATCAACTAGTAACTTTTTCCCAGTTTACAGTTACAGAACTATTTCATCTTGAAACATCACTAATTACAGTTTAATCAAGAGTCAAACCTGATTCCCTAAGTTATTTTATAGCTTGGGGAAATATACGTAGGATGCGTTAGTAACGCACCTTCACCAAAGCTTTTGGTGTGTTACAGCTTACAGCTAACACACTCTACAAATACTTAGATTTTTTCAACCATCAAATCGAATTACTATATTTATTTTTTCAAGAAAATGCCAATTAAAAAGCATGGTATTGATGATTTATTGACCCAGGTAATTAGATGGGTGTATCTCCTACTTAATTATCATTACATCAGATTGATTTTATTTAGTATATTCACAGCTTTAATAGTTATTGGTTGTGGATTAAGTAAACCTAAAGATTTCTCTGACAAGACTGCAAATATCACTTCAGAAATGCGAGTTGTTAAACACGCTATGGGTGAAACAAAAATAAATTTAAATCCACAGCGAGTAGTTGTATTAGGTGGTTTAGATAATGTTTTAGCTCTAGGGGTAAAACCAATCGCAGCCACAACATTAAGTGATAATCAATTTCCTGCTTACCTAAGAAATTTAACAACAGGAGTTGAGAAAATCGGTGTTAATGGTCAACCCAATCTAGAAAAGATTTTATATCTCAAGCCAGACTTAATTTTAGGTCTCTCTTGGGATGCTCAATTGTATAATCAACTATCGCAAATCGCCCCAACAGTATTAGCTGATGAAGAAAGAGAATGGAAAAATTGGTTAAAAAAATATGCAGAAGCACTTGGTAAAACAACACAAGCTGAAAAATTGTTGCAAGAATATGAACAAAAAATAGACAATCTGCGTCAAAAGATGGGAGAAAAACTTTCACAAACAAAAGTATCTTTAGTCAACTTTTGGGCTAATTATACTCGTCTTTATATGCACGGATCATTTAGTGGAGGAATCCTTCAAGAAATCGGTTTACCCCGTCCTCAATATGAAGATAAAGATAAAAGTCAGGAAAACATCTCTTTAGAATTGATTCCTCAAATTGGTGGTGATGTTATTTTCTTAATTCTCGGAGGACACAACGAATCAAGATTGAAACAGTTCACAAATCATCCCCTGTGGTCGCGTTTACAAGCCGTACAACAAAATCGCGTTTATCCAGTTACAAGTGATACATGGATTGCTGCATGGGGAATCAAGGGAGCTAATTTAGTTTTGGATGATTTATTCAAATATTTAATCAAGTAATTATACCAGTTACTTTGCTTTAGCCATGATCTGTGTATAGAGTGGTAGGAATATATCTGTTCAAGTGAAGTCTCACATTGAGCAGATATCCCGCATACTTATCCCGCAAATGAGGTAAATTATCATGTAATACTTCCAGACTGTACACACCACAAACTGGCATAAATTCCATCAAGTGCAACTAAATCTTCATGTTTACCCTGTTCCACAATTTGACCATGCTCCATGACATATATGCAATGACTGTGACGAATTGTGGAAAGACGGTGAGCGATCGCGATCGTAGTCCGATTCACGGTAATCTTTTCTAAAGAGCGTTGAATTGCGGCTTCCGTCTCATTATCTACCGCAGATGTCGCCTCATCCAAAATCAAAATCGGTGGATTCTTCAAAACTGCTCTAGCTATCGCGATACGTTGGCGTTGTCCCCCAGATAACTTTTGTCCTCGTTCCCCAACTATTGTTTCATAACCTTCGGGAAGCCGCATAATAAAATCATGTGCTTCAGCTATTTTTGCTGCATTAATAATGGCTTCATCAGTAGTGTCAAAAGTACCGTAGGCAATATTTTCTGCCACCGTACCATGAAATAAAAATACATCTTGACTAACTAAGCCAATACTACGACGTAAATCATACAATTTCAATTTTTGAATATCAATGCCATCAATCGTAATTGCGCCACTAGAAACGTCATAGAATCGTAATAATAATTTCACTAAAGTGCTTTTACCCGAACCCGTCGAACCAACAACAGCAATAGTTGTTCCGGCGGGAATATGTAAAGATAAATCTTTAATAATAACTTCACTGTTTCGATAGGCAAAGGTAACATTTTTAAAATCAACTTCACCCCGCACATTTTCCACAACTAAAGGCACATCTCCCGTCGTAATTTGGATAGGAGTATCTAATAAATCCATCACGCGCTTAGTAGAAGCCATTGCTCTTTGATAGTGGTCAAAAGTTTCTCCTAAAAACACCAATGGCCACAATAATCTTTGCACGAGAACCAGTAAAACACTGTAATTACCTATAGATATCGCTCCAGAATGTGCAGCCATACCTCCCAAAAATAGTAAAGCCGTAAACCCTGCTAAAACCAGCATTCTAATTAAAGGAACAAAAGCAGCAGAAAGTTTAATTGCTTTGGAATTACTTTTTCTATAAGCTTCACTTTCTTCTGCTAGTCTGGCACTTTCATACCTCTCTGATGTAAAACTTTTAATTGTCGTAATTCCACTAATATTATTAGCAAGGCGTGAGTTGAGAAAACTAACTTTTTTTCTGACATCAGCATAACGAGGTTCAAGCCGTTTTTGATATACCAATGAACCCCAAAGAATAAACGGCATCGGCAACATTGCGGCTAAAGTAATGTTGATAGGTAAAATGAAGAACGCACCACCAATTAAAATTAGCAATGAAGTTGTCACTTGAATAATTTCATTTGCTCCCCCATTCAAAAAGTCTTCGAGTTGGTTGATATCATCGCTGAGAATAGACATCAAACCGCCTGTACTGCTGTCTTCAAAATAAGCTGATTCTAATTGCTGTAAGTGATTATAAGCATCTAAACGTAAACTATGCTGGATATTTTGAGCCAAATTTCGCCAAAGTCTATCATAAGCGTACTGAGAAAGTGATTCAAATATCCAAACAATAACGGTGATTAATGAAAGTAGAGCAAATTGCCATATTACATCTTTAATACCAAATCTAGCAATAAAAGAATCTTGTTGTTGGACTAATATATCTACAGCAATACCGATTAACCAAGGCGGTGCTAAATCTAAAATAGTATTTATTACTGAATAAGTAGAGGCTTGATAAATTTTCCCACGATATTTTTGTCCGTAGTTGAGTAACCGTTGGAGTGGGGAGCGTTTGTTTGATAAAGGATGAAATTTTGATGTCATTGTCAGAATTTTAATTCAAGACTTGATGTTTTTGAGCAATTGGAATTGTACTTGACCAAAATAAGTAAATTGTACTATTCTTTAACAAGTCAATTCTATCCAAAAACGGAAAATTTCTATATAAAAACGGCAATTTATAGTTAATTTCGGCAATACCTATATACAAAAGATAATCAGAAGTTGATGATATGACAGTTCTGAGAAGACTTTATAATACGAAAGATTATTGTCTGTTTGACCCTCCTTAAAAAGTGAGATGCTCCCTGACAACCTAACCGAAGCTACTTTCTCCTGGTGGGATTTGCGCGAAAATAGCAGCTTGCAACAGTTCAGGTAATTGTTTCCAAGCTATATTGCCTTTGCGGCTCTTGATATACAATTGCATAAATTCCAGTAATGATGCTGCGCCTTCTTCTGGAGTCAAATTGACAAAAAGATAAGTGGGTTTGTCTGGGTGCGAAGCTGCTACAACACAGCCTTGATTACAAGCCCACAAACATTCAACGGGTTTAATTTCCAGTTCATTCAGTGATAATTTTTCATTACATAAATCATTTAGTTTGTCAAGTAAAATTGCACCATCAAAAGGGGGATTTTCTGGTCGTTCTTGAGAAGAACGGTGACAAGATTTGCAGACAAATATGGTATGTTTAGGCATTATTTTCAAGAAAATTAATGAGGTATTTATCAAGGTCATTGAGCATCTCATGTGCCGCCAGAATATTGAGTCCACGCCATACAGAAAAATCCACTATGTAAACTTGATTTTGCTGCACAGCTTTGAGTTGAGACCATAAAGGCTTTTGCTGAAGCTGTTTGATAACGGAGTAATCATCTTTGCGTAGTGGTGCAATAAATAGGATATCGCTGTCAATCTTGGGTAAGAGTTCTTCAGAAAGAGGTAAATCATTGTCACCGGATTTTGCAAATATAGGATTTAATATGCCAATGTCATCTAAAATTCCACCAGCAAAAGATTTTTCACGAGTAATAACTAATCTTCCCGAAGCAACAAAAGCAAATGATATGCGAATTTCCCTATAACTATTTTCAATAGCTTGTTTTAACTGGTTAACACGTCGGTTATAGTCATTTATAAGTTGAATGCCTGTCTCTGTTTTGTTCAAAACTCTGGCAGCATCTTTAATGTGTTGTTTCCAATTGCCTCTAGTTTCTATCCAAGGGAGAATTACTGTTGGTGCAATTTGCGACGCATATTTATAAACTCCTTCAAATCCTGGATGGGAGATAACAATAATTAAGTCGGGATTGAGTAATACAAGTTTTTCTAAATTAATTTGTCCGCTAGAACTATGTAAAATTTCAACTCCATCTGCTTTTCCTTGAAAGTAACGAAAGTCATCTTCTATTTCAGTTGTAATCCAAGTGGCTATGGGTTTGGTGTCTAAAGCCAAAACTGTTGCAAAGCTATTAAAATCTAAGGTGACAATTCGTTGCGGATTGAGGGGAATACAAGTTTCTCCTTGGACGTGTTGCACCACTCGACATTTTGCGTTTTGTTGTGGAGATATTGGGTTTGTCGCTTCATAGGTAAAACTTTTATTACCAGCCCAAATGGCAGTAAATATCAACATTCCTAATAAGAATATGACAATAAAGTGACGTGAAATTATTTTCATAGATTTGTGCTTTATGAAACAGGATTGATACACATCTCCAGAAATTGAGAAGATTATTGTTTCTGAAGATGTGTAAATAAATCCTGCTAGCTTTTATCCTCCAGTATGAGTTAGAAAATCATGCAATTGTCAAAATGTCCAAGAAATAGTTCCTTGGACTGTAAATGGTTCACCAGGAGAGACGCGCAAGCGATTGAAAGCATTTTCAAAGTAGTCTACGTTAAAGAGGTTTCGGATATTAATCGCCGCCCGGAATCTGTCTTGTTTGTAAAAGATAGCAGCATTAGTTGTTAAATAACTAGGTACTTCAAATGTATTTCCAGTATCTCCAGCGCGATCGCCTACATAAAACAATCCTAAACCAAAGCCTAAACCCTGTAAATTTCCTCGTTGAATTTCATAGGTTGTCCATAAGCTGGCAGCATGGGGAGTTGTCCGTTGTACGCGGTTGCCTATGGGAATGCTATTATCTTCGGTGACACGAGCATCGTTATAGGCATAACTAGCAAATATATTCCATCCTGGTGAAATTTCACCTGCAAGACTCAGTTCAATACCTTGGCTGCGCTGTTCTCCAGTTTGCACAGAAAAGCCTATATTATTTGGATCGTCAGTTAAAACGTTCGATTGGGTAATATCATAAAACGCCAGTGTTGTCGAAAGCCTCTGGTTTAAATCTGCTTTCACCCCAACTTCGTACTGCGTACCCCTTGTAGGCTCAAAGTCACTACCATCAAAGGCTTGACCAATGGCTGGCTCGAATGAGCGACTGTAGTTAGCATACAGGGAAATGGGCGGGATTGGCTGATATACAATCCCCACACGGGGACTAAAGGCACTTACTGATTGACTTGTTTCTGTAGCGGTGAGCAAATCTCTGTTGGTTTGGGTGAAAGTATCAAATCTACCACTGACGAGTAATTTTAAGTTGTCGGCGATCGCCACCTGATCTTGTATGATGATGCCAAGTTCATCAGTGACGGTATTAGTATCACTCTCAAATGTTATTGCTCCCACTGGTTGACCGTAAATGGGATTAAATAAATCAATGGGTGCGCCTGATCTACCCGTAAATTTTAAGTTATTGTTCAGCCTTCCTAGATCAATACCAAATAGTAATTGATGCTTGATTGCACCTGTTGTAAACTTGCCGATAATATTTGTCGTTAGTCTATAGTCACGATAGCGATCGTTTAAATCATTAGCTGTTCTTAATAGGGTGCGATTATCGTCTAAAAGCCTTGTTCCAACGTTGAGTCCAGTACCGTCATAGTTAAGGTATCCATATCGAAAAGAATTATTTAATGACCAATTCTCATTAAATTTATGCTCTAATCTATACCCAATCCTGGCAGTTGTGACATCCAGATCACCTTCATTAGTAATGCGGGTACGAGGTATATTACCATTAGGATTAGAAAATATCGTTCCAATCGCAGGTAAGCCTAAGTTATTGTTCTCTTGCTCTAGATTTTTATAAATTCCTTCAATGCTCAGATTCGTATTCTTGCTCAGTTCCAGACTCAAAACTGGCGCAATCACTAAGTTTCTAGTTTGGCTCAGATCAGTGAAAAACCCTTGATCTCTGTAAGATGCGTTCAGCCGATATAGTGCTTTTTTCTCATCATCTAGAGGCCCCGATAAATCCACTTCACCACGATAAAAATCAAAACTACCCACAGTTGCTTCAATAAAGTAGTAAGGATCTCGTAAAGGCTGTTTGGTGACAAAGTTGACTGTTCCGCCTGGAGATGTTGAACCAAGTAAAACGGAGTTTGGCCCTAGAAGAATTTCGATGTTTTCGATTCCTGTCAAATCAGGCCCTACATTAGAGGCTAAACCGTTAGTCTCTTTAATACCATTCAATGTGGATTGGCTAAAAAAGCCTCGCACTTGCAATCGCAACGAGTCAAAATTAGAAGGTGCGGCGTTACGCACACTAGGAGCATTCAGCAGCGCGCTAGATATATCGGCGCGTTGATCCCGCAACACCTCTTGAGGAATAATCTGAATCGATTGGGGAATATCTCGCACAGGAGTATCTGTCCGCGTTGCAGTTGAAGCATTTGGTATACGATATCTGTCTTGCTCTCCCGTCACCACCAATTCAATTGGTTCATCCTGCTGCGCTGTTGGTTCTTCTGGTGGTGTTTCAGTTGTTGGCTGTTCTTGGGGTTGCTGCAATGCTGTTGTCGTAGATACAACTGCGAAAATCAGTCCTTCATCCCCATCAAATAATTCAACTGTGGGCAAAGCCGTTTCACCGTTCACGGTTACTCGTACAGTATTTGCGTCAATATTCGTAACTGTTATTTCAGTAATTCCCGCAATTGGTTTTACCGAACGGAATGTGAACGCTTCTCCTGAAGATAAACGCAACTGAGCATTGGGAATATCTGCAATAAAGTTATTACCTTCATTGCGATTTGTGAGTTGTAGTTGTTCTCCTTGGGTTGTTTCTAAAATTACCTCTACACCTTTGTCTGTGGGATTGGCTTTTACACCCGTGATTGCGATCGCTTCCCTTTGAGTTGCAGGAGAATTAATTGGTGTTGGTGACTGAGACAACAAACCATCAATAGTAGTACCTGAGACTTTAAACTCACCTAGTTCGATGATTTCTGGATTTTTCCCTTTTGCTTCCACTTCAGCCATAGCTGATTGAGCGATGGCACAATTAATAAAATATCCTAATAAACTAATACCTAACCAAAAACACATATTTGGTAGAAATGTCAAATTATTCACGCCACTCTCCACACCAGTAAATGAAATTATTGCGTAAACTTCTCAGTTGTATCTAGAGGTAGTTTAGAGAAGTCGGTGCGATCGCGTCTATCCAAAAATGGCGTTAGTATCCCAAAACGGCATTACAAAGCAGAAATAGATTTTTTACCCAACAAACATTCGCTGGGTGTAATCCCAAACTGACGTTTAAAAGCCGCAGCAAAATGTCCCAAATGGGAATAACCTAATAAATTCGCCACTTCCGCTACAGTTAACCCCCCATTTCGCAGAAGCTGTTCGGCTCTCTCCAAACGCTTCTGTGTGAGATAATTAAATACAGTTGTACCAAATAATGCCTTAAATCCGTAGCGCAGAGTTCTGTCACTAATGCCTACCATTTGTGCTAATTCCGCTAATGACGGTGGATTTTCTAAACGAAAGTGCAGAATTTCCCTAGCATGATGAACGCGGTTAACAGTTGTGGGTTTAAGCTGTGGTGATGGCGGTAATTCGCCTTGGTTATTTAAAATCGGAGCTAACTGTAAAGCCATAAGTTCTATGACTTTTCCTTGCAGATACATTTGTTTTGTGATTCCCTGGTAGGGACAGCAAATCATTTGCTTGACTATTTGTTCTATAGCATTTGTAATTTCTGGGTAAATCAAGGTTTGCCAGTCATCGCCCTTAGCTAGTAAACGCAATTGGGGAAGTATTTCGCCATCACGATTGGGGAAAAAAATTTGCAACAAATTAGCAGACATATGAATATCAATACCCGTATGTCTAGATTTAGAACTTTTCACCAACATTTGACGCTGCATACCACCCCCAGAGATGCAAGTATACCCTGCTCCCAACTTTCCACCATATTCATCGATCGATGTGCCAGACAGACAAACACTGAACTGTAACGGGTGTTCTGACTCTGGAAATTTTACCACTACATCTTCACACAGCTCATAATCAAAAATTGATAAGCAAATTTCTGGATGCACTTCAATATTTTTTACACCACCCTGACCAAATTTCTGGGATAATTGGGATAAATACTCAAATAGCTGCACATCTGAGCTAGATGTAATATCTTGGGCTGTTGTGTCCCAAATTTCCTCTTCCCATTCTTGCAGTTTTAAGGTCAGAGTCATGGTAGGTGCTTGGTTAATAATGTCACTTAATAGATTATAATGACATTTATTGGCAATAAGTAATTGGCTATACCGTAATTATGGCAGTTGTATGATGGTAGCGATCGCTCCAAGTCACTAGGCAAACCCTCATCATTGGAAGTTGAATTGCGATAAGCCTCCGGCTTATCGCTCCAGAAAAATCGCTACGGCAACACCTATCACTACTAAAATTCTTCCCAAGGTTTAAGCCAATTTTCCATGCGTCGAGATTCGATATTTTATAAATTATTTCAACAATCTCCCAGTTTTTTACCAGCATGGCGGATTTAGATGCTTGGTTGGAAGCACTTGGAAATTAACTGATAACTGTTCACTGTTTACTGATAACTGTTAACAAGGTATTTCTCCAAATCATCAAGAATGGCATTGATAGCAAAAATACCTGAATTATGCCAATGCGTTCCGACGAGATAAACTTTATTTTTTTGTACAACTTCAAGTTGTGACCACAAAGGGTTTTGTTTGAGCCAGGGTAAGCTCATCTAATTTGGTGTAGTATGTCAGGGCAAACGCATCTAAATATAGTACATTGGCAATAACTCGAATAAATTGCCTAAATAGTAATAAAAGAAAGGCTTTTTCTACTTGAAAAAATATGATTGCCGCCACATTATTTAATACTAATTTACCAAAATAAAATAATATATGCAAACCGTAAAATCTAGATAGTATCTAAGTTTCTTAATATTGATTTTTGTAACTTGCTTTCCTTCCAGGGACTTAAGCCTACTCACAGGGTATTTTAAATTTTGAATTGGTATAAGCTTGCTCTATGCCAAACACCTCAAAAATTATGTATTAATTAATCTTGGCTTAACTTTATTTTAAAGAAAGTCAACTCAATAAAATTATGCTTATCCTCTCTGAAAATTATATAAATCTTTAATAATAAGGTAGTTTTACAGATAAGAATATTTATGATAATCTACACATTGGACAATAAAATACTTGAACATAGATAGATTATTACTATCAACCTATTAGCAATTTCGTAAGTTTAAAATTTACGAATTTATAGGCAATGGGTTCAATAGCTTAAGCAACGCATTAGAAACATCCTTAAGTATTTTTTCCTTAGAAAAATTAGCAGGATGTCTGTTTTTTGTTGAAACAGTCTTTTGACCAGGTTTATTTGAGGTAGTAAATGCAAAAATCTTTGATACTCCAAAATCTAGGGATTGCGATCGCAGTTAAAAACTATAATTGCAGTATTCTTACTTATGATTTTCTGAAGTATGGTGATATCGTTCCCTTAGATTGGGAGCTAGCCAGAGAACCTATTGTAAGTAATCAAGGTTCTCAAGTGATCTTCCGTAACGGCGTGAGTATTACTGCTCAACAAGGCATCTTGAGTTTCTTAGAAGTAATTGGCTCTAAAGATATCTCAGAAATCCAGATACCAGCAATTGCTCACAGATACATTCAAGCCTTACCCAACTCAGATTATCAAGCATTAGGCATAGATTTGAGAGGTTACATCACGGAAACTCAAGCAGATACAGAAGGCGACATCCAAAAATATCTGCAATCTTTGTTAGCACCAGCGCCTTGGCAAGAAGTCGGGAATGCCCCTGTTCAAGTATCACTGCAATTAGGTTTTACCCTCGAAGCAGGACAACTTAACTTAAGTATTAATGAAGGTAAACTATATATAACTGAAGAAGAAACTGTTCCCATTGTCTTATTTTCAGGCAACTTTAGCTATAGCGTCACAGGTAATCATAAAGAGGAACAGCTACAATCTCTACATCAGTTAATAGATAATTGGCAACCAGCATTAGAGACATATAAAGATATCATCGATACCAAATTTCTGCAATCTGGAGTTATCGTGCAAGATGCGCCAGAACTCGGAAAAGACGCATCTGAGTTATTGATATCTCAGCCCTAAAAAATAGCTAGGCTTTGCTGATTAATAGAAACATAACTCCTATTTGATATTTGAAACATTTCATAAATCATTTAGGACTGCTATAGCTCATGGGTAATAGATAAATCGCTAATTACCCATGAGCATAGATTTGCTAATTATGATAAATCTCCAAGCAATTAATTAAATGGCGTAGTTGAGTTTGAAAAAAACTCGCCCATCAACAATTACAGATTAAGCTAAGGAATAAAATTCATGGAAGGCTTCGTTATTGAACTTGGTTCTTTACCAACGTTAGGGATAGATCCACTCAATTCTTCACCATCAATATCTATTGATCCATTAGTTAACAATAAAATTACATTTATTGGTAGTGATGGCTGGGATGAACTATACCTAAAGTTAAATCAAAACAATCAATTAGCTTACAGCATTGATGGCACTAATTTTTTCAATGATCTTAACCTAGCAACCACACAAACAGACGTTTTAGGTGCCTTTGCTGGCGTTAATATCGAAGTCAATCTTCAGGAAGGTAATGACAAACTATATCTTGATACTTCCTTAGTTGATGCCCTCAAACAACAGAATGGTACATTGAGTTTTGATAGTGGAGATGGGCAAGACACATTATTTGGCCCAGACGCAAATACTACATGGTATATCACAGGACTAAACATAGGAAATTTTGACGTTGTTAGTTTTAGGAATGTTGAAAACCTCACAGGTGGAACTAACAACGAAGATACATTTATCTTTAGTGCCAATGGTGGGATTAGTGGCACAGTTGCAGGTGGCGACGGTGGTTTCGATAGTGTAGTGCTAGATGGTGGTAGTTTTAATAGCGTAGTTTACACCTCTACCAATCGAGACTCCGGCACGATTAACCGTGACGGTGATATTATTACCTATATCGGCATGGAGCCGATTACAGATAATACTAATACCCCCGATCGCGTCTTTACAGCTACAGGTATTGCCGATCAGGTGCGGGTGTATAGATCAGCACCAGGAAAAATTACTATTGAAAGCAGTAATAGCACCTTTGAAAGTGTCACCTTTAATGATCCCGCAAGCTCATTGACAATTAATACAGAATTAAATGCTGTCGGCAGTGACGAATACGTATATATAGAAGCACTAGATAATTTCAACGCGGACTTAATCATTAATGGTGGTTTGGGGCCAGAAAAAGTTGTATTTAAAGGCAACCTCAATCTCAATGGCAACAAACTAGAGGTGACTGCCGACACCATTGAAGTTTCAGAAAATGTGATTATTTCTACCAGGCAAATTACCAGTGGTGGTGATCCGGAAACAGCAGTATCAATTGGCAACTCTGGAAACATTACCTTCAATGCTACAGGTGAACCCAGTTTCATTTTTGGCGGTGGGACTCGTGGGATTGAAGTCAAGAGTGGTGCAAAATTGTTGGCGCACTCCACTGGCACCTTTACCCCTGGTAACGTTAGTTTAACAGCAGACATCACCAATTTGGTGTTTAACTATCTCGTCGCTAATGATATTGGTGTGATGGTGCAGAACGCAGGTGTCACCGTAGAAGAAGCAACTATCAAAGGAAACAATATCACCCTCAGTGCTAAAGCCGGCGACGTGAACCTCATCAACCAGTTGAATCAAGAACTCAATGGCAACGGGGTATTTTTCTCTGGATTGATTCAGTCAATTGTAGGGCCATTAGACGACTTCCTCAGCCTGCCGCTTTCCGTCATGGTGAAGGTAGCGGATGCTAACGTCACCGTCAAAGGAGCCAGCAAAATCATCGCTAGCGGTGATGTAGATATCACAACCGAAGCTAATGCAGATGCTACCGGTGAAGCGATTTACTATGCTTCTACAGGTGTGGGAATTGCTTTCTCGTTTAACTTTGGACAGACAACAGCCAAAACTAGCATCGAAGGCTCTACACTCATTGACACCAGCACCATGAACGGTGGCAATGTCAACGTCACCGCCAAAACTAACAACGTTGCGGCTGGTACTGCCCGTGTAACACAGAACTTTGGCGTTGGCCCTACTAACCCCAAGAACGTGCAATTTGCTGGGGCTGTAGATGTGACACGCAGCTTCACCCACGCCATCACTACCAAAGATACAGAAATTATTGCCGGTAAGAGTGTCGCCATCATAGCTGAAGCACAATACAAAGACAAAAGCAACGTCGAAACGGCTTCTTACTACGATGGTAAAGCCGGAATCACAGTATCAGTAGGAGTCTCAGAAAGTGATGTCAAAGCCACAGTAGACGGAAAAATTACAGCTGAGACTGCCAGTGATCCCGCTAGCCAAGTTCCTGTCAAACTGACATTTAATCCTTTTACACGCCTGAACCTTGCCGATGATACGATTTCTTTTGTAGATGCAAACGGCCAGGCGATTACACATAATTTACAGACTGGAGATAGAGTAGTTTACTCCAGTGGTGTAGGTACTCCCATCCCTGGGCTAGAGGACAACACCTCTTACTCAGTGATTAGGGTTGATGAGCATAAAATTCGGATTGCCAGTAGCAAGACAGACGCGCAAAACAATCTCTACATTCGGTTTGGTGACTATCCCACACTAGAGACGGGCAGACTCAAGCGGCAGATTACTGATATCGATACTGCTAACGACAGCATTAACTTTGGTGTAGCTCACGGATTAACTAATGGGGAGTTAGTACGCTTCAACCCAGTCAGCGATAAGCCAATTTTAGGGTTAAATAATGCGATCGCTCAAACTTACTACATCATTAAAGTTTCTGACACCGAAATTAAGTTAGCGCGTAACTTCCAAGATGCCTCCGCCACCACACCCGTAGGCATCGATTTAGAACTTGATCCCCTGGTTGACTGGACTAGCTTAACTACAGACTTACCAACGCTGAGTAATACTAATCTCAACTTACCGATTACCAAAGTTGACGAAACTGAGAACTATATTGAATTTGATTTTGATGTTAAAGCCTACAACAATCAACAGTTTACCTTTACTGCTGTCCCTGGTAAACGTATTGGCGGCTTAGTTGATGGAGTCACCTATTTAGCAGTTGTCAATGATAGCAACCCCAACCGCCTATATCTGAAAACTCAAGGTGGGCAGGATGTAGATTTGAATTTGGACTTCCAATTTATCCGCGCCAATAGCCAATCAATCACGCCCAGTGGTGTAGAAGTGGCGGGTAATAACATCATCTTCGATAGCGCACATGGATTAACCAACGGTGAAGCATTAACCTATCAAGGGGCATTAGGATTAACTCTCATCGGCTTAGTCGAAAACCAAACCTATTACGCCTTGGTGAATCCCTATGACAATTTAGCCATTCGCTTAACGCCATCTTCAGCAGATGCCAACGCAGCCCAAATAGCCGGACAGACAGCATATAACGATGCCTATGAAAATATTAAACAGCAAGCCCTACATGGCACAATTGCCCCAGAATATCAAACTGTCTATGATGATGCTTACGAACAAGCCATTAACAATGGACAAGATGAAGCCGCAGCCAGATTAGCCGCCGCTACGGCTGTCGCTGATGCTACTGCCACCGTCTTAGGTGCAGATTGGTTCTGGGCGGGTTCTGGTACTGCTAGTTCTGGGGTAGAGCCACCTACAGGCGGTACAGCCGTTACCCTCGATGCTGCCAATGATACCTTGACATTCACCTTCGCCCACGGATTTGTACTAGGCGATGCTGTTGTGTATAACGGGGTGAGTAGCGGTAGTATCGATAACTTGCAGCTTGGGAGAATTTACTACATTCTGCCCGATGTCAACAACGCCAATAGACTGCAATTAGCCGCCACCAGAGAAGATGCTATCTTTGGCAGAGCCGTTGATATTGGTGGTGTTGCCAACACAGATTTATTCCTAGCGCGCACAACATTTGTCACAGGCAGCGTCACTCTTGAAGATGCCAGCGATAAACTCGTCTTTGATACTCCCCAGACTTTCCAAAGAGGCGATCGCGTCGTCTATCGGGGTGCAGTCGGTGGTACAATTAACGGACTTACCGAGGGGCAGGTATACTATGTAATTCCTGATACCCAAAACGCCGCTAAGATTCAACTAGCCAATAGCTACGCCAACGCCCAAACAGGTGCGGCGATCGCTTTGGATGGTATCACCACCCCCACAGCCATCTTCTTCACCAAGGAACCTCTAGCTGTCACCATCGATTCCCAAAATCACACCATCACCAAAGCTAGCAGCTGGCCTTACACCCAGAATGAGCGGGTGATTTATCGGGGTACAGGTGGAGATGCCGTTATTCCCGAATTGACAATTGGCGCAACCTACTATGTCATCACAGGTACAGATCCTAACCAAATTCAGTTAGCCGCAGCCGAGGATGGCCCTGCTATAGCTATTACCAGTGGCAGTAACGAGACTACCCTATGGTTAGAAACACCACGAGAAGATCAGCGTCCCTATAGAGACACACGTCAATCTCTGGTGATTGACTTTGACTTGAATGATCAAATTCTCATTGGAACAACACATAGTTTTGATCCAGGTGCTAAAGGCATCACCATTTCTGCCACATTAAATGCTGAGAACAGTGGCAAAACCAAGAGTGGTATTGGTAGCGAACCAAAAATCAAAGACTTCCTCACTAAAGGTGAGTTACTAGGGGCTGGTGGTGGCATTGTCAGAAATCTTGCCAACCTCAACCCATTTGTATTTTTTAGAAAAGATATTACTACCAAAAATTCCAATCCCAATAAAAACCCCGCTAGCGACAACATCAAGAACAACCTCCCCCAAGGTTCCACCACACCCCAGTTTGAAGTTGCTGGTTCGGCAGTCTTTCACTTCACCTTTAACGAGGTACTGGCAGAAGTCGGCCCCAATGCCATCCTTAACTCCTATGGTGACGTTGCTGTTAACGCCACACTGACACACAAAACCCAACAAAACGTTGAAGCTACCATCTCCCGTGCCGACGATGCCACCCCAGACACATCAATCAGCGTTGGTTTAGTCATTGGTGCTTATCAAAACAAAGCCCAGGCGTTAGTGCGAGGTAAAAATAACATCTCCAGCCAAGAAACTACAGGGCCAGGTGCAGTTATTAACGCCAAGAAGACACTCAGCGTTACTTCTAATATCAGCTATCCTTGGGTATTCCCCATCCGCGATCCTAATACAGCAGCAACAGATGCGAAAAATTTCTTTGGCTCAGATCCAGTGGGTAGGTTTGCCTCATTCCTAGATGGCAAACTGGGACTGACGGGTTTATTGTTCAACTCATGGGTGCGGACAACCAATAAAAGCTCCTCAACTAACGCCTCTACTGCTGATTTTGCCTTGGGTTTGTCCTTAGCTGGTTTAGGCTACACCAATATCACCGAAGCAATCATTGAATCTGGCGCGAAGATTAATCAAGATACCGCCTTCCGGGGTAGTGATCAGGCGGTAGCAGTCACAGCTGACACCAAATATGAGTTAGTTCACCACACGGGTAACTTTGATATTGACCTCAGCCCAGAAGGTATTCTTAAGAGTAGACGTAAAAGCAGTCTTAGCTATTTATATAACGCATCGGGAACCCAATCTGGCGGTACAGGGATTGGCGGCGCTGTCCACGTTTTAGTGGTTGATAACACCACCAAGGCGAAAATCGAAAATGACACTCAAATATACTTCACCAAAGCTTATGATCCAACAGCTAAGACGGGTGGGTTGCAAGTTACAGCCAATACTGCCATCCTCAACATAGCTTTAGGTCAATCAGGTAGTGCAGCTAAGACCTTTGGTTTTGCTGGCATGGTCAACGTGGATACGATATTTAGTGAAACTGTAGCCCAGATTGAAGGCGGGAGTCTCATCACGAGCGCGGCTGTAGCTGGGACAGATATTTATGTTGATGCCACTGATACCACAGTCATGGTTAACTTGGCTGGTTCTACCATGAAAGGAGAGCGTAAGGGTATGGGCTTTACGGGGACAGTGAACGTTCTCAACCGTGAAACCTATGCAGTGATTGGTGCCTTACCCGGAGAAACTCAGCGCATTTCTACCATTGATATAGGTGGGGAATTACAAGTCAAAGCATTTAACACTGGGGCATTAATTTCTGCCTCCTTTGCGGCGGCAATAGTTGCACCTGGTGCTGCTTCTCCACCAGGAACCTCAAGCAGCAATAGTAAGGCTAATAGCGCAGTCCAACAAGCCAATCAAGCTGCCCCATCAGGAGACGCTGCCAATCAGGGAACTTATGGCATAGGAGTTTCCGCCGATGCAGCTTTAAACGAAGTAGTGAAGGATTTCGCCTACGCCGTCATTAATGAAGAGGCGCAAACTAACGGGGGCAAGAACATCCGGGCGAAGAAAATCACCGTCACTGCCGATAATGACACAGGTTTAGGTGCGTTTGCAGGGGCAGTCGCAGCTGCTAAATCTCCGGCTGGGAATGATATAGCGATCGCAGGTTCGTTTACTCAAAATACACTAATTGGAGAGACGAAAGCATACATTAATGATGCTGTCATTGAGACAGAGAATCTGACAGTAGAAGCCACTCGGACTGGTGTGATTGCTTCCTTGACGGCTGGTGCAAGTGTGGCACCAGGAGTGCAAGCTAATAGCGTTGCTGGCTCAGTTTCCGTCAACGTCATCACCAATACCACCACAGCCTACTTAGGCGGACTCACCGCTATGCTGATGGGTGATGCAAAAATTAATGCCCGTGATGAAACCTTGATTGTGAGTGTAGCGGGGGCTGTAGGTTTCGGTGGTAAGAATGGTGTCGGGGCAGCTATCGCCGTCAACGTGATTGACAACACCACGAAAGCCTATGTTGAAGACTCAACTATTACTCAGCAAGGTGGCAAATTCGAGGTCACTTCTAGCATTGACAACCCTGGCCCTGGTAATGCCAAGATTGTGGCCATTACCGGCTCAGTAGGCGTATCATCCCAAGGTTCTGGTTTAGCTGGGATGATTGGGGTGAATGTGATTGCAGATGAAGCCGAAGCTTACATTAAAAATACGACATTCACTAACCCCACCGGCACAAGTCTATCTGTGACAGCCGAGGATAACTCTTGGATCTTTGGCATTGGTGGGGCTGTAGGTGCGGCTGGGCAGGGTGTAGGACTAGGGGCGGCTGTGGGTTATAACGGCATTCATAGCACCGTCCGTGCCTACCTCGACAACGCAGACATAGGGACTGCTACTCAAGCCTATGATGGTTCCGTGTTGGTGAAAGCTGATAACAGGGCTGTAATTGGTAGTGGTACAGTTGGCGCAGCAGGTTCTAAGGACACCACCATTGCTGGTAATGTCTCAGTGAATGTGATTACTAATACCACTGAGGCATATATCAAAGGTGGCTCCAATGTGTATGCCAAAGGAGCGATCGCAGTTAAAGCCCAGGATGATTCTACCGTTGGTAGTGTCTCCGGTTCACTAGCGATTGGTGGACAAGGTGTAGCAATAGGTGCAGCCCTCAGTTCCCAGGTAATTACTAACACCGTCAAAGCCAATATTGATAGTTCAACGGTACATTCCACCACATCCACCTTAGAAGTCACAGCCGATTCCTCATCATTACTGATTGCTGTAGCTTTAGCTGGTAGTGGTGGACAAGGTTTTGCTGGTGCTGGTTCTGTCACCATTAACTTGATTCAAAACACCATTGAGGCATCAATTACAGGCGACACCGACCTCAATAGTGATGGCACGAAAGATAAATCCCACGTCCAAGCCCAAGAATCAATTCGGGTAGCCGCCGCCGACTCCTCCACAATGATTGTCATCTCCGGGGCTGTAGGTGTGTCTACCAATTCCTCAGCCATTGGTGGCTCGGTATCTACTAATAACCTCCTCAACACCACAACCGCCAAGATTGACAACTCCATTGTCACCTCCGTCTTAGGGCAAATTGAGGTGAAATCAGGCTTTGAGATTCCCACCGATGCACCACCCACATCCATCAACCTGGGAACAACAACCGTAGCCGTCCCAGAAATTCCCTCTGAGGTGACATCGCAAGTAGTCTCCGTCAGCATTGGGGTAGGGGTAGCCAACTGGACGGCGATCGCTGGCTCAGTTCCCATTAACATCATTAAGAATACCTTTGAGGCCAAGATTAAAGACTCCCAGGTAACGGCAGCCGGAGATATCATTGTTCATGCCGTTGACAACGCCACCGTCGGTTCTGGGGCTGGGGGTTTGAGTCTGGGACAAGATGCAGCTGGGGCGGCGTTGGGTAGTAGTGACATCATCAATGAAATTACAGCCGCTATAGAGAACTCTACAGTTACTACCACTGGGGGCAATGTCGATGTCCTCGCTTTATCAAAAGCCGATATCACTACTGTTTCCCTTGGTGGTGCAGCCGCCGGTGGCTTCTCCTTGGGTGGTTCAGTAAGTGTCAACGTCGTGAAAAATACGATTGATGCCCATATTTCCGGCTCAACAGTCGAGGCATCAAAAACCGTGAGCGTTGTGGCGAAAGATGAAACGCAAATTAACTCCGGTGCTGGTGGTATCGCCTTCTCAGCCGGGACAACCGTTGGGGCAGCGATCGCAAATAACGATATTATCAACACCACCAAGGCATACATAGATAATTCCAGTGTCACCAGTTCTACAGGCGATGTGAGAGTACAGGCGCTATCTACTAGCGACATTTACGCTGCTGCCTTGGGTGGTAGTCCTGCCCTCGGTACAGCCATCAGTGGTTCTATAGTGGTTGAGGTCATTAAAAATACCACTGAAGCCTATATCACAGGTGATGCAGGCGATCGCATTGTGGCCGATGGCAACGTGATTGTCGAAGCCTATGACGATGTGAAGATTGGTACAGGTACGGGTGCTTTTGGTGGCGGTGGTACATCCTCCTTTGGCGTTTCTAATTCCACCATCGTCACCGACAACCAGACCACAGCGAAAATTGGCGACAACATCACGGTAATTGGTCGAGGTAATCGGGCAACCTTTGAGATTTTCACAGGCAAAAAAGATAGTAATCTGGCACTAGCTGGACAAGCACAAAAAGAAGCTGTGCGGGGTGTGTCAGTCACAGCTACCTCGGCAGAAGATATCTTGAGTTTGGCTGTAGCTGGACAAGGTAGTAAGGGTGCAGGTGTGGCAGGTTCTGCTCCTGTGACTGTGTTGAAAGAAGTCACCACCGCTAGTATTGGTCATGGAGCCAAAATTAATATTGAAACTGGTGTCACAGCCAACCCTGGTCAAAGTGTCAACGTCAAAGCAGTAGACTACACCAGACTGATTGACACTGCCGGTGGTGTAGGTGGTGGTGGTACTACAGGTATTGGTGCTGGCATTGGTGTAGGCAATATCACCAAAGATACCCAAGCTTACATCGGCAATGCTGAGGTGCAAGCTGCCGGCGATGTGAAAGTCCAGGCACTCTCGGAAGAAACGATTATCTCCGTCTCTATCGCTGGTGGTGGCGGGGCGACAGCTGGTATAGCCGGGGCTGCTGGTATTCATGTGATTAATAACACCACCAGAGCCTTTATCGGTGATGATCCTAAAGACGAAGTAACACCATCAGGAAAAGCCACCATTAACGCTGATGGTAGTGTGTTGGTAGCAGCAGAAGACCATACAGACATCACCACCATTGCAGGCAGTATTACTGGTGGTGGCACAGCCGCCATTGGTGCTGCCGTGAGTGTACCTGTGATTACCAAAACCACAGAATCCTTTATTGGTTCTCAGGCAGAGGTAACAGCCAAAGGCTTTGGTAGCGGCATCACCGTCAATACAGGTAACTTCGATACAAACAGCAATTTGGGAATTCTCAATGCTGATGATCCATCATTACCTGCGATCGCCTCTGTAACTTTCAATCCTGCCACGGCTGTGAACAACAGCAACAACACAATTGCTCTCAATACTGACTTGCAAACAGGACAAGCAGTCATCTATGACAACGGTGGTGGAGACAGTATTGGTTCATTAGTCAAGGGTGGTACATATTACGTCATTAAAGACGCGACAAATCGCATAAAACTAGCTAGCAGCCAAGCCAATGCGGCGGCGGGAATTGCCCTTGATATAGATCCCACCACCGCCACCGGCACAGCCCACACCCTCACGGCTATCCCCTCTCGCACCGCCACAGCCCAAAAACAGGAAGGCTATCGGGGTGTAGCGGTGACAGCCATTAACAGCGATAAGCTGCTGGGAGTCACCGTTAGCGGTGGTGGTGCGGGTTCAGTAGCAGTAAATATCGGTGGTTCCGTCAATGTCCTGACCAATCACACCTCAGCATACATTGGTGATGGCGCAAAAGTCACAGCGAGCAACGTCTTTAATGTTCCTAACCAAGAACCCTCAATCTTAGTGGCGGCTGGTAACGACTTCCATCACCTGGGGATAGTAGTAGCAGTAGGAGGTGCGGGGGCTGTAGCGGTAGTACCTGGTGCCGATGTATTAGTAGTGAATAACAATACACTGGCTTATGTGGGTGATAATGCTGAACTCACCGCCGACCGGGATATCTATGTCAAAGCGATCGCCTCAGAAGATATTCTGAATGTAGTGGCAGGTGCGGCTGGTGCTGGTAAGGTGGCTGTGGGTGGTGCGGTGTCTGTCATCTCCCTGAATAACACCACCTATGCTTACATCGGTGATAATAATGCTCAAGATCAGCAGGGTGCTAAAGCCACTGCTGGAGGCAATATCTTAGTGGCGGCAGATGATACCACCACCATGACCACAGGTACAGGTGGACTGGGTGTGGGTATTGGAGCCGCAGGTATTGGTGGTTCTGTTGGTGTCTCAGTCATCAAAAAAGATACTCAAGCTTTTGTCGGTCATTTCTCCGAAATTAACGCTCAGGGTAATAATGCTGCTCTCAGTAACGGTGTGTACGATGGAGATATCAGTAACGGTGGATTTACCACTCAGACAGGCTTCAAAGGTTTGGATGTCCAGGCATCTTCCCAAGAGAAAATCGTCAGCATTATCGTAGCGGCTGGGGCTGGTAAGTTCCTCGGCTTGGCGGGTGCTGTCACCGTGGAAGATATCGCTTCTAACACTGTGGCTTATATTGGTGCGAGTGCCACTGTGAACACTGCCCAATCAGTGAACGTCTCGGCAGTTAACAAGGCGACTTTCGAGGCTAAAGCATTAGGCTTTGCGGGTGGTGCAGGTGGCATCAGTGGTAGCGTTGATGTAGGTAACGTCAACAATAATACTAATGCCTTTATCGGTACAGGTGCGGTAGTCACCGCCGCTCAAAGTGTTGATGTGAATGCCCTGTCTTACAAGAATATTAACAGCCTCACTATTAGCGGTGCTGTGGGTCTGGGAGCTTTAACAGGTGCAATTTCAGTGTGGTCGTTCGGCACGGCTTTAGATTCCCAAGGTGGATTGAGTAGTGATGCCCTGCAAAAACTCACCGAAACCCTGACGGAAGCTGCTAATGTTTCTAGTGCCTTCGGCAGTACAATTCAACGCAATTTTGATGTCAGTCAGGCAGTAGACTACACCACAGACACCATTACCTTCCAGTCTGCCCCAGGTTTTGCTACTGGTGATGCCGTTGTCTATCGCAAAGATGCCAACTCTGCTGGCAGTATCGGCAACCTAGTAGATGGTGGTGTCTACTACGTGATTCTCAAAGAAAACAATCAAATTCAGCTAGCGGCAACTGAAGCCGATGCCCAGCAAGGGATAGCTATTAACCTCACCTCGGCGGCTAATGTCACCGGGACTCACCAACTCACCCTCAACCTGAAAGCGACGAGTGTGGCTTTATCTGGTAGTGGTAGTCCTACAGGTATAAGGTTAGGCACAGTGGCCTGGATTGACGGTGTTGTGACTGCTGGTGATGATGTCAATGTCCGCGCCCATGAAGAACTCCACCTAAATAATACGGCTGGTAGTGGGGCAGCTGGATTAGTGGGGCTGGGTGGTTCTGTGGTAGTTGCCAACATCAAGAGTGTTACTGATGCGGCTCTTGGTGGTAATGCTAGGGTGACAGCCGGGACACAAACAGGTGATAACGTCCTGGTATCAGCCAAATTCACCGAATCCCTGAAAGGATTCGCTGTGGGAGGTCGAATTGGTGCGGTGTCCTTGGGGGCGCAGGTAGTAATTTTAACTGACAACAGTGAACAAAAAGCCTATGTTGATGCCGGGGCAGAAATCCTCCAAGCTGATGAAGTTAAGATTACAGCCACCAGTGACCGGAAGGTATCGGCAGAGAACTTTGGATTAGATATTGGGGGATTAGCGGCTGGAGCGGCGATCGCTAGAGTTAATATTGGTGGTGAAACCAGTGCTTACATAGGTGATGGCACGTCCGGCTTCAACGTCCAAATGGGACAAGCCGATGGGCCGAAGATTGGCAGCTTAATAGTCACAGCCGATTCCAAGATTAGACCCCTGGACAATCAATGGATGGCGAAAACTAAAGCCGTAGCGGCGGGTATTGGTTCTGGTACGGGTAACGATGCCAAAGCCACCCTCAACGTCAAAGTTAATGCTCTCATTGGCAATGCTGCTGGCATCTATGCTACGGGTGATGTCAAAGTTAATGCGATTTCTACTACCAAGGCTACTGTCAATACGGATGGCTTTACGGTGGCTGGTATCGCAGTTGGTTTCTCCCTATCAGAAGTCAGCATCACCCCTGTGATTACAGCCTCAGTCGGCGAAGATGTAGTAATTATTGCCGGGGGTAACTTCCAGTTAATTGCAGATTCCACCAACGAAGCTGACGCTGACTCGAAAAATACTGGTGGTGGTGGAGTCCCCATCTACAGGTCGAATTCAACCATTAGTATCAATGATCAGACTACGGCATCCGTGGACGACAGAAGCGCGATCGCCGCAGGTGATAATCTGGAAGTCACAGCGAAAATGAGTACCACTGCTAATTCTCCTGAAGCCAAAGCTGAAGCTGGAGGATTAGGAGCTGATACGCGCACCGAAATCACCACTACACTGATTGACGAAACTAAAACTAATATTGGCAATGCCGTTGAGTTGACTGCTAACGTCGTCACTCTGCAAGCTGTTGTCACCAAAATTGATCTCACTCCCACAGCTACGGCTATTTCCTACGTCATCGGCGCTACTTCTAATGCGACTGCTACCCTAACTACAACTTCCACAGCCCAAGTCGATATCGCCGCCCAAGCCAAGATTAAAGGCACAAACCAAGTCAAAATTAGTGCTAGACACGATGAACTCAAGACCAATTCTAAAACCAGTGCGACAACGGAAGGTTTAGGCGCAGACACCAATTCCACCGCAACTACTACCCAAACCACAACCACAAACGTGAATACTGGTACTGGCTCGGAAATCGCTACCAGAAGTTTGTTAGTAGAAGCCAACACCCCATTGACAATCAGCTTTGCTGCAACCCCAGAGCAGAACGGCGCTGTCATCGAAACAGGGGAAGCTACAGGAAACCGCACCTTATCCCTCAACCGGACAATCGACTTCAACTCCAAGATAGTCATGTTGGGTGCGCCTAGCCCTACCCTAGAGATTGATGCTAACGGTAATGTAGTGCGCCAAGTCAACGTCAACGTCCAGCAAACACCTACCGAGATTATTGTTGATGATATTACCAACACCAATACTCTAGCGGGAACTATCATCTTCTCGATGCAGGAATCGGTCTATGACACCACAACTACACCAGTAACGATCGCAGACGAGGCTGTGATTAGAGGCAACGCCACAGTAGAGTTTATCACTGGATTCGAGCGTGTAGACATCATCAATCGTTCCACCAAGCATCTGAAAATCAATGATATTGATGTCCTCAACACATCAGGGCAGTTAAACAGCAATATTACCGTCAACGTCAGGAATCAAGCTGGCTTTAACTACACCACCACAACCAACCCTGGCAATACAGCAATTAGCATCACCAACACCAGCAACGCAGATATCCGCCTCAATGGATTTATTGACAACCCCTTCGGCAGCACACAAATCCTCAACAACGGCGGTAATATCATCACCTCCGACCCCACAGCCAAAATAGAAACAACCGCTTTAACTTTGCAGACTGACAACGGCAGCATCGGTACAGCTAGTAACCGTATCCAAACTCAGTCTAGTGCATTGAGTGCGATCGCTCGCAACAACATCTTCATCAACGAATTTGCCGACGACTTAACCATCAACCAAGTCACCTCCAGCAATGGTAACGTAGACCTGCAAGCCCAAGGCTCAATCTTAGATGGTAACGATACAGCCACCGCAGACATCACCGCCCAACAAATTAAACTCAATGCCCTCAACGGTAGTATTGGTAGTAATGCCAATCCCCTAGAAGTGAATGCGACTGCTACCACGGCTGGACTCACAGCTTTGGCACAGCAAAACATCGTGATTAGCGACATTGAGGGTGGCTTAAGTATTAATGATGTCACCTCCATTGCAGGCAATGTCCAACTGACACTACCAGACCTAGCCAGCCAAGGACAAGATTTAGTCTTGGGTAATGGTAGTAAGATTTTGGCAAATCAGGGAACAGTCAACCTGCTAGTAGGTGACAATGTAGTATTAGCAGCCGGTAGTACAGTCACAGCCGGGTCAACAGTCACTATTACTGGTGATTGGACTAACGCCGATCTAGAGGGTACAGTCATAGAATTAGCTGGGGCGATCGCAGCTAGTTCTGTACTAATTACAGGGGAAGTAGACGGTGATGTGATTACCCTCCGCAACGTTAACCCCGGAGTTACCACCACCATTGAAACAGGCGGTGGCGACGACATAATTTACATCGGTAGCCAAGCCACACCACAAGCCAACACCGATGGCATCCTAGACAATATTCGGGGACAGGTAATTATTCGCGGTGGTACAGGTACTGACCGCATAGAACTAGATGACTCTGCCGACAGCAAAATCAACACAGGCACCATCACCAACAACCGTGTTACAGGTTTCGGTATGAATTTAGGCATTCAATATGCAGATATTGAAGCTATGCAGATATCCTTGGGTAAAAATGCCAATACAGTCAATATTCACAGTACCCAAGACAACACGGCAACCTTGGTGAATATAGGCGCAGGTACAAACACTATCAATGTCGGCAATACCAACAACCAAGTTAACGAGATTGATGGACTGCTAGAGATTCGCGGTGGGACTGGTACTGATACCCTTAACATCAACGATACAGGCGACACCACTACCAACGCAGGTATCCTAGACAGCAAACGCATCACAGGTTTGGGCATGGGTGCAACAGACCAAACAGCCAGCAATTTAGAACGAGGTATTGTCTACAGTGGCTTGGAGCGCATACAGATCAATCTAGGCAACGGCAATGATCAATTCACCGTCAATGGCATTGATACTGAGACAACCATCAACACTGGTGCAGGGGATGACAGCATCACGGTAGGAAATGAACTACCACGAATTGCCGCACGCCTACTGGTGCAAGGAGGATTAGGAGTAGATACTCTATTAGTCAACTCCAACATTGCCAGCGATTTAACCCTCAACCGTGGTGTGATCACCGGCTCAGATGTACCCGGACGCATCGAATTTGAGCAAATCACAGCCCTGACTATTACCCAAAGTGATAGTAATGACCAATTCACCCTCCTGGATACCACAACACCACTCACTTTAAATACAGGTGGAGGCAGTGACCAAGTAACAGTCGTCAATACTACTGCGGCGGTAAATCTCAACCTTGGTGATGGCGATGATCAAGTAACCGTTCTCAATGCCAATGCTGCACTGGCGATTAATGGTGAAGGAAGCGATGTTGACAGGCTGATTATAGATCGCTCCAGCCAAACTGCGGCGACGATTGGCGGACTGCTCAGGGATGATACACAAGCTGACACAGGTGTCATTGAGAACTTAACACCTGGTGATATCAGCTTCCGTGCCATTGAGCAAGTAGAAATGAAACTCGGCACAGGTAACGATGACCTCACCATTGACACCACCCTAGCCAACACGGTGGTCACAGTCAAAGGTGGCGACGGCGATGATGCCATTACTGTCCGCAGCATCGGTAGTCCTGAAACCAACATCTCCGGTGAACTTGGTGTCGATACAGTCACCGTGATTATCGATGGTGTACCCACAGATAACCAGTTTACGAATCTCAAGTTAGATGTTGAGACTCTGGTGGTAGACAATAGCGGTAATAGCAGCCAGCCTTTAGACTGGACACTCAAGAATGGGGAAATTCTGGAAGCTCAACTTGCTCCTGGTACATTACCCATTTCCGTGATTAATACCGAGGGTGCGGAACTGACGCGGATTATCGGTGGTACTCAGGCTGATACCTTGAATGTTGTGAGTGAGACGACTAACAATATTGAAGGATTAATTGATGGCGATCGCGTCGAACTGCGCTCTGGTTTGACTGTACTGGAGCCTGTGGACTTTGACAGTTTCCGCAACTATGACACTGTGATTGATTTCGACAAGTTGCAAGGTAATGCTTCTAGCTACACAGAAGATGGCTTCCAAATTGCGAGTACCCGCACATTTTCATTTCCTCTTCCTCTTGGCCCGATTACAGTTCCCTTGCCAATTCTGCGTGATGATACCATTAGTCCAGCAGCCAAGGTTCAATCCATTAACGATCAAGTCATTGAAGATAGATTCACTTTCACATCAGCCACAGGTGGAAGCTTCGCACTTTATTCTTTATCCCTGGCTGCACCCACAACCCAGTCTGTAACCTTCACTGGCACCACCATGAATGGTGCAACAGTCACACACGTAGTTTCAGTAGCAGGTAATACTGGTTTTCAAACCTTCAATTTACCCACCAGTTTCGGGGCTTTGAGGTCTGTGTCTTGGCAACCGGGTACAACCTTAGTAGACAACATCGTTGCTAGAGAACAGTTCGCCAACATTGCGCCGACAACTATCACCACATCCACACCCACCTTAAATCTAACTGGCGATATTCTGTTCGACACAGATAATCTAGCGATCTACATTGACTCAGACGAGAATGGTAACTATGAGCAAGTTATCCGTAACAATGACTCCATTAATGGAGCCAAATTGCTGACATCTGTAGTTAATGGCAACATTGCCCAATTCCGCTTCGGAGGTAACATCAACTTTGCTGACAATACCTCCGTTCCGGGTAATAGCATCGTCTCAGGGTTTGGTAGTCGTGGACTCTCCTTACTGGCTGGTAATGATGTCAATGTTGGTGCTGGTGTCACCTTCAACTTCTCCGCTAACGGTACAACACCCGGAATAGGTGGTGGTGCTGGCGGTGGTGCTGGTGGTGGTGGTAATGGTAGTAACGGTGGTGGCGGTGGTGCCGGTGGTGCCGGTGGTGCCGGTGGTGCTGGCGGTACGGGGAGAGACTTTTCAGTATTCGAGAGTTCAACACTAGAAAACGGCAAAAATGGTATATCTGGTGACAGTGGTGTGCTTGGTTCTGGAAGTATCACGGCTGATAGGGGTCAAGATGGTGGTGATGGCATCAGTGGCATCAATTCACCTAACAGTGGTGGTGATGGTGGCACTGGCGGTAATGGTGGCACTGGTGTATCCGGACGCTTTGGTGGTTTCGGAGGCACTCGTGGTACAGGTGGTTCACTAGGTGACTTTGCCAGTGGAGGACGTGGTAATGATGGCAGTGGTGGCGGTAGCGACGGCGAAAACGGTGTGAATTTAGATGGCTTCAACGGGAACCCTGGTCAACCCGGAGGTAGTGGGTCTTTAGGTCAGAATAGCGGTAGTGGCCTGACCATCTCCGGTGGTGGTGGTGGTGGTGCTGGTGCTGGCGGTGGCGGTGGCTCCGGCGGCAGTGGTGGCGCTGGCGGCGGCGGTGGTGGTGGCGGCGGCGGCGGCGGCTCAGGCTCTTTCGCCGTTCCCTTTGCGGTTGTCGTTTTACAAGGCGGCAATGGTGGCAATGGTGGACGCGGTGGAGATGGTGGTCAAGGTGGAAAAGGTGCCAATGGTACTCCTGGTGGTAATGGTGGTGCTGGCGGTGGAGCCTTTGAAATCATTGCCCAAGGTCGAGTAAATACTCCATCCTCCACATTCTCTGCTCAAGGTGGTAATGGTCAGAATCCTGGTGCTGCTGACACTAGCAGCCGTGCGCCTGGAACTAAAAATGCTAACCGGAATAATGGGCGGACAAATGGTGGCAATGGCGAAGATGGAGGTTTAATCGACGGTGGTAATGGCGGCAATGGTGGTAATGGTGGCAATGGTGGAGACGGAGGTACTGGCGGCTTGGGTGGTGCTGGCGGTACTGGTGCCGGTGGTGCTGGCGGTACAGTCAAGCTCTACGGCACAACGGTAAATGCAGGTAGTGCCACAGTCAATACTTCCGGGGGTAGCGGTTTTCAAACTGGAGGTAATGGACGGCTAATTATTGGTAGTAACACCCACACAGGTAGCATTCCAGGAACCAGAACAGGAGCAAACACATCCTTCTTTAATGGTCAGCGTGCAGACAACCCCTATCTAAATTCCTTTACTAGCACCCAAAGAAGTACGCCATTCATCGCTGGTGTAGCAGGAGGAGCAAACACCTACGGCATACTCTCAGGATTAGATGGTAGATCATTAGACTATGACCTCAGTACCTCCAGCATCATTGACAAACCACCCGCAGATGCCCTGATAGCAGTTTACAGGCTAGACTTAGGACCAACGGGCTTCAACCAAGACTACGGCACCTATGGTGTTAACGGCACCAAAACAGCCGACTTCGATATGCTGTTGTTCATCAACCTGACAGACACAGTATTAACAAACCCAACACTAGGAATCTTACCCACAAACCTCACTTCAACCATTTCCCAAAACTTGCTCACTGCCGGCATCAACACCAACCCGATATTCGGCGGCACAGGAGGAGCGCAAACATTAACCGCACTCAACCCCGGAGCAGTATGGGCAACACTCATACCCAATGATGCCGTCAAAGTCAACGCTACGATTACTGGGCCAATCACATCCATCAACAACACCACCCTAATTGATGGACAAGTAGCCTACATCCGAGCCGCCCGTCCAGACTTGAGCGTGACACCCAATATCACCGGACTGCAATCAATTGCACTCAGCCCAGACAGCAAACAAATCTACGGAGTCAACCCCACACAAAACGCCTTAGTAGTTGTGAATGCCAATGACCTGTCTCAGCGCCAGTTATTCAAAGACGGCTTAGAAGGTGTCGATGGGCTAGCAGGAGCAACTGACGTTGTGATGAGTAGTGACGGCAATTATGCCTACGTTACCAGCCCAGGCGATAGAAGAATCGCCATATTCCAGCGAAATGCGGCTGACGGTAACTTAACATTTGTGAATACAGTGGGAGTGTTTACATTCCCATTCGGTTCAGGACAAGGAGTATTTGAGACCATAGCACTCAGTCCAGATGGTAATTCCCTTTATACATCTGGTACCAATGGCATAGTCAGATACTCCCGTAACAGCGCGACTGGTGGATTGTCACAGAGTACGTTAGTCACAAATCCTGATGGTATCGGTAACTTTAGCAACCTAAAAGTTAGTGGTGATGGTTCACTAATCTATGCAGTCAGTCGTAGCAGCGACAGTTTAGTAGTTCTCAACGCTAGTAACCTGAGCCTGATCCAGAGAATATCAGGAACAGCCAACGGACTAGACGGAGCTAAAGGTCTAGCAACCAGCCCAGACGATCGCTTTGTTTACGTTACAGGTCAAGACGGTAATACACTCTCTGTCTTCCAACGCGACACCACCACTCAAACCCTCACCCGTGTCCAAACACTCCAGAACGGGGTCAATGGTATCCGTGGTCTGCTCGGTGCTAGTGATGTGACGGTAACACCAGATGGCAGGTACGTCATGGTAAGCGGTACAGACAGCAATGCGATCGCTGTGTTTGAGCATGACACCAGCAACGGCAAGTTGCAATTCGTGCAATTGCTACGGAATAATGTCGGCGGTGCTGTCGGATTGCGGACACCCACAGCCATAGCCACCAACGCCACTGGCAACAAGACATTCATCAGTAGCCTAGGAACTACGGGCATTAATGGGGGATTGGCAGTCTTCAACACTAATACACTCCTCCCCGAACCAGTCACCCTACTCACCACATTCGACAACATCGAAGCCTTAGCAGTCAGCACAGCCAGTGGTGAAGACATTATCACCCTGCGCCAAGCTCCCTCCCCAGAAGTAGTCACAACCACCATCAACACTGGAGATGGAGATGATATTGTCACCTTACAAGCTTTAAGTTCTGCGACGGTAGTGAACCTAGGTGCAGGCAATGACACAGCTCAACTCCGTGCCAACACTCCTCGTACTAACCTGATTGTCCGGGGTGAGACTGGGGACGATATCATCAACATCGAACGAGTCGGAGAATTTAGCCGGACTGAAGTCTTTGGTGGTGATAACCGTGACACTGTACGCGTCTCTGGAGCCAATCTCCCCACCTCTGCTACTACCATTGCTCACGGAGACAACCCCAATGGCGTACCCCAAAACCAAGGCGACATCCTCATCTTCGATCCCCAAAATCCCAACCCCAATACCCCCAACTACACACCAGCCCCACCCACTCCAGGTGCAGGTAATATCAACGTCACCAATAGGGGTGTACTCCAGTACGATACCTTTGAGGGAAATGTCATTGTTATTGCCGCACCTATCATTAACTTCCTGAATCAGCCTTACCAAATCGCTGAAGGTCAGTCAGTCACTTTGCGGGTCAATGTTACACCCCTAGGATTGGGTAACTCACTGTCCGAGCCAGTCGCTTGGGATATTAATGGGGACGGCAGTTTTGGTGAAGCTGATGGGGCAACTTTGATACTTAGTTGGGCGCAACTGGTGGATCTAGGATTAGCGGACAACGGTACATACCAAATCGGTGTCCGAGCCACTAACAGCGATGGTTTCTCTAGTAATGCCTTGACTAACCTCACCATCATCAACACACCACCCACCATCCAAGTCAGTGGTGCCAATGAAGTAGCAGTAGGCACACCCTATACAATTAACTTCTCTGCTACCGACCCTGGTAATGACCGCGTGTTTGAATGGCGCATTGATTGGGGCGATGGCACACCTATCGAAATCTTTGGTAGTAACACCACTTCAGCTACTCATATCTACACAAATCCAGGCAAAGCCCAAATCCTAGTCGGTGCAGTTGATGAAGATTCCGCACCCAATGCCACCTTTGCCGCGCCGAAGACAGTCAGCGTTATAGTTTCAGCCAATCAAGTTAATGCTGGTGGCCCCTATACCATTGCGGAAGGTGAAGCCCTCACACTCAATGCCATAGCCGTCGGCACACCCACAGCCTATAGTTGGGATATTAACGGAGATGGTATTTTCGGGGATGCCACAGATGAAAATCCCACCCTGTCATGGACACAGTTACAACAACTAGCTGCCAATCCCATCCAGAATAACGGTACTTACAATGTCCGTGTGCGAGTCAACTACGGCACCGACCAACAAGCCACATCGAACGCCGTCAATCTCCGGGTGATGAACACAGCCCCCACAGCCAACTTAGTTAATAGTGGTGCAGTCAATGAAGGTAGTACCACCACCGTCTCCTTCATCGACCAATTTGATCCATCCCTCAGTGATACAACGGTTGGTTTCCTCTACAGCTACGACTTTAACAATGATGGTCAGTTTGAAATTATCAACAGCAGTTCTAGTTCTGTGGTAGTTCCTGCCCAATTCCTCAGTGATAGTGGCATTAAGACTATCCGGGGTGTAATTCAGGATCAGGATGGCGGTGCCACGGAATTGTTCACTGAGGTGACACTGTTGGAAGTTTCCCCGACATTAATAATCAGTGGTGCAGATAGCGCCGTAGAGGGAGCGCCATACATCCTCAATTTAAGTGCCACTGATCCTGGTAATGACACAGTTAGTCAATGGATTGTAGATTGGAATGATGGCACAGTCGAAACTTTTGCTGGGGCTACCCAATCTCTGACTCACCGATTTACAGACAATGGTACACGGGTGATTGTGGTGACAGCCATTGATGAAGATGGCACTTACACGGCAACCAAGACTGTGACGGTGAGCAATACCGCACCACAACTGCAAAACTTGTCAGCGACAACCGCCTTAGAAGGTGGTACTAGCCGCTTGACGGGCAGGATTGTTGACCCTGGTATTCAAGATAGTTTCGTTCTGGTAGTGGATTGGGGTGATGGCTCATCAGAGACATTTAATTTGGCTGCTGGTACCAGTGATTTTGATCTGTCCCATCAGTATGGAGATAATCAAGATTACGTCATTACTGCCACAGTAACTGACAAAGATAATGCTAGTAATACTGCTACGACTATAGCCAGAATCAATAATGCTGCCCCCAGCATTGCTGCTCTGGTATTAGCAAACACAACTGTAACAGAAAATGGATTAGTCGTAGTTACCGGCAGAATCACAGATGCAGGAATTGGAGATACCCATACTGTAGTGATTGATTGGGGTGATGGTTTCACTTCTGCGGCCACAGTTGATGCCAGCACCCGGACATTCACAGCTTCCCGTCGCTACGCAGATGATAACCCCACTGGTACAGCTATCGATAACTACACCATTACTGCTACGGTCACTGACGATGATGGTGACAGTGGCACTGCTAGCACGATTGTGACTGTGACTAATGTTGCTCCAGTGATTACGGCATTCCAACGCACTGAAACAAAACTCAATCGCAGCAACTTGGTGTCTATTACTGGTGAATTCAATGATGTAGGACTACTCGATACCCACACTGTGACTATCGATTGGGGTAACGGTACTACCTCCAATGCAGTAGTTGATGCGACCACAGGCGCATTCACAGCTACCTATGAATACACAGTCATCAGTGGTGATGGTAGCCGCTCTGCTTTAAATGGTACTAGCGGTAATGACCGAATTTTTGGTGGTGTTGGTGCTAAAACCCTTACTGGTGGTGCGGGTAATGATGAGTTTATTTATACCGACATCAGAGAATCGAGTCATCGTATTACTGACTTTGAAGTTGGTAAAGACAAAATCAATCTGAGTCAACTACTTGATAGTTTGGTGATTGGCGGTTATCAGGGTACAAATGCTATTGCTGATGGTTATGTGCGCCTGGTTCAAGGCCCCACCGCTAATAGCACCACTATCCAAATTGACCGTGATGGTAGTCAGGGAACAGCTATTTTCCGTTCATTCTTAATCATCGATAATGTTGCTCTGGAGGCTATGAATAATCCCAACAATTTCATCTATAACGATGTGGATAACTACATTGTTACCGTGACTGTGACTGATGATGATGGTGGTGAAGATACTACCAGCACTACTGTTAGTAAACGTATCTAATAGGTTTAGTTACATTACCAAAATGTAATTGATTGTGTTTTCAGGGTGAATGGGCTAATAGTTTAGCCCTCCCCTGAATGACTAATGAAAACAAGGCTCTGTGTTGGTATTCTCAATACCGAACTCATTATTCGCGTAATCCATCATGAAAATGTTGAATCACGCGAATGGTGAGACTAAAATGCCAGGTCAAACCCAATTTCATAGTTTCTGTTTGTTGAATTCAAAACTGTTTTTACCCACTAACTACACCTATGTTTATTACTTTCAAACATTCACTTTTGACCGCAGGCGCTGCTAGTTTATTGAGTCTTGGTAATTGGTTGCTTGCAAGTCCTAGCTATGCTATCACCCTTGATTTCGCTAGTTGGGACAAAATTGGTGATGTTACGCAGGTAAAACCAAATGCTCAAGCTAATTCAGGTACTAGCTTGACTGCTTTCATTGGTGGTGGTGATGACTCTCTAGAAGAGTTCCTGGAAATTGATGCTGGTAGTCTCGATATCCTTGATCCAGAGTATGATCCAAATGATCCTTTTCCTATTATTGCTGCTACATTTGGTTCAGCTATCAGGAGAAATTTAGTAGTACAAGCTGGTGATAAGTTAAGTTTTAACTGGGATCTTACACTCGCATTTGATAATGAACTCAACACTTTTGACCTTGACAAAGCTTTTGTGACGATAAAAGGCATAGAAGTCTTAATCAAGCCTTTGAATACAAAGGATATTAATGGAAATGATATTTTGAGTGGAAAGTACGAGTATACCTTTTCGAGTGCTGGTAATTTCTTGGTTGGTATTGGTATCGTCGATATAAATGATGCTGGTGGTACATCACAATTAATAGTGAGTAATGGTAAACTTCAACCAGTTCCTGAACCCTTGACTCTTTTGGGTATATTTACAGGATTGGGTTGCGGCTTAGTTATGCGATCGCGTTTTGGTAAACAATGTTAAGAGACACCAAAAAATAAATTATTCCAAATTGACGGTTAGTAGAGTGCGTCAGTGTGAAGAATTTCTTGGTACAGCTAGGTTTTCTCGCACTGACGCACCCTTGTATATTAAGAGGATTATTCAGCCCACTTGCAACATCTAGATTAACTCCGATGCTCAAAGGTATAAGAAGCCAGCTACCACTGCTATTAACATTTTGCTTATCGACAAGCTTATTGCCTGCTTCTGGCTCAGTTTTATGTTCTGCTGTTGCCTATGAGAGATATGAGACAGCAGGTAGAAACGGTACTAATGGGCGAAGCGGTAGAAATGGCCGTGATGGTGACAACCAAACTATATTTGTTAATAGTTCACCAATAAATCTTGATCTATCGGGTAAAGATGGCGAAGACGGTGAAGATGGCGATCGCGGTGACAGACCTTATTGCAGAGATCAACCCCATCAACCCAAGCACGACATTTATGCACGCAATGGTGGCGCAGGTGGTAATGGTGGTAGAGGTGGAAATGGGGGTAATGGCGGTTCCCTGACTGTATACTACACAAATTTGGCAGACTTGCAAACAATTTTGGTGCGTGCAAACCCCGGAGCAGGTGGACGAGGCGGTCGGGGTGGTAATGGTAGCGTTGGTTGTAGGTGTCGGCAGCGTAATTGGGAAATAGAAACCTGTAAAGGAACTCCGGGTACTGCTGATTATAAATGTACCAAGAAACGCTACAGGTGTTATGACGGTAAAGATGGGCGTGATGGTAGTGATGGACAAGATGGCGAAAGAGGGCGTTTAGGTATTTTGAGTATTGTTAACAGTAAGGAACCTTTAGCAGCTGAAACTCCTACTGTGACACTCAATTTTGCTGAACTTGCAGATAAAAAGTTAACCCTCTCCAAAAATAAGTGGATTCTTCGTCAAGGTGCAACTTCTTTACTTGCGCCTGGTTCCGTTATTGCCGATGAGTACCGAGAATTTGAACAGCGTTTGGAACAAAACTTTCAAATAGTTTGGCAGGAGAAGCAGCCCATCAACAGTTTTGCTAATCAAACTCTGACAGTAAGTTTAAATGATGATAAGCAAGTAAACCTAACTTTTCCTGAAGATGTTTGGCTTGCAGGTACTACCAGTAGTCAAGCTAACTTGACAACATTTACGGTGAATCATGCCATTCCTAAAAAAGATGTCACAAGGTTAGCAGTAGCAGAATTTGCTGATGCAGGAGAAAATCTCAACTTAAAAATCGTTGATTTGGCAGCGAAATCTGATGTACTGCAAACTCAGTTTCGCGTTAAGTTTCGAGCTAGAGATAATTTTGGTGGCTTCTCTGACTACAGAACTGTATACGAAGGAGAAATCCCCAGCGAACTTGTTACCCGTGACTATAACCGTTTTACCTTAGCGTTAGGCAAGCTCAAAATTCCATCTGAAGCCCTCAGATCAGGTATAAACGTTGATATAGAAGTAGTGGCAACACGCTCTCTAGGAGGACGTTCCGCCAAGCAAACGATTAGCTGGCAAGGTGCAATTCAGAAAAATAGATCAAACTAATTCACATTAGATGGAATCATATAAGCTGTTTTATCTAGGCTGTTTTTCAACTTGATTATGGCAACGATTAACGACAACTACCTGAAACTGAAAGCTGGTTATCTGTTTCCCGAAATTGCGCGGCGGGTAAATGCCTTTGCAGAAGCCAATCCCGATGCTAAAATCATCCGCTTGGGTATTGGTGATGTCACCGAACCATTACCGGAAGCTTGCCGTCAGGCGATGATCACAGCAGTGGAAGAAATGGGCGATCGCAACACCTTTAAAGGCTACGGCCCAGAACAAGGGTATGCTTGGTTAAGGGAAAAAATTGCGGCTCAAGATTTCCAAGCACGGGGATGCGAAATTGATGCTTCCGAAATCTTCATCTCCGACGGTTCCAAGTGCGACACAGGTAACATTCTCGACATCTTCGGTGATAACAACGTCATCGCTGTTACTGACCCCGTTTACCCTGTATATGTAGATACCAACGTTATGGCAGGACATACTGGTGCTGCCAACGATAAAGGCGAGTTTGAAGGTTTAGTTTACCTCCCCATTACCGCAGAAAACAACTTTACCGCCGAAATCCCCAGCCAAAAAGTTGATTTAATTTACCTCTGCTTCCCCAATAATCCCACCGGTGCAACCGCCACCAAAGAACACCTCAAAGCATGGGTAGAATACGCCAAAGCGAATAACTCGATTATTTTCTTTGATGCAGCATACGAAGCATATATTACAGACCCTTCACTACCTCATTCTATCTACGAAATTGAAGGTGCAAGAGATTGCGCTATTGAATTCCGTTCCTTCTCCAAAAATGCAGGCTTTACCGGCACCCGTTGCGCCTTAACTGTCGTACCCAAAACCCTAAAAGCAAAAGCCGCCGATGGTTCCGATGTGGAATTGTGGAAGTTGTGGAATCGTCGCCAGTCTACTAAGTTTAACGGTGTATCTTACATCGTACAACGAGGAGCAGAAGCAGTTTACTCAGAAGCAGGACAAGCACAAATCAACGAATTGGTAAGTTTCTATTTAGAAAACGCCAAAATCATCCGCGAACAACTCACAGCCGCCGGACTAGCCGTGTATGGTGGCGTAAACGCACCTTACGTTTGGGTAAAAACTCCCAATAGTCTTTCCAGTTGGGATTTCTTTGATAAATTGCTGCATACTTGCAATGTTGTTGGTACGCCTGGTTCTGGCTTTGGTGCTGCCGGTGAAGGCTACTTCCGTATTTCCGCCTTTAACAGCCGGGAGAATGTGGAAGAAGCCATGAAGCGGATTACTGGGAATTTTAAGGTGTAAAAAGGCAATAGGCAAATAGGCAAATAGGCAATAGGGGAAGATTAAACCAATTCGCAATGGACTAACGTCCCGCTCCGCTAACGCAATGGACTAACGTCCCGCTCCGCTAACGCAATGGACTAACGTCCCGCTCCGCTAACGCAATGGACTAACGTCCCGCTTCTCTACGAGACGCTACGCGAACGCTAACGCAATTAAAAAACTTAGATGCAGCAAAGCTTTTAGGGTTTACATCTGTATCAGGTTTTTCGTGAAATGGTATTAGTTTTGCCTATTGCCTATTGCCTATTGCCTATTCCCACTCATCAACCTCATTACTGGTGTGACGCAGCAGGGAAGTAATTTGAGTGCGGTGAGTTTCAAAGTTAGCAGCAATGGAAATGAGCGTAATACCAACCAGTAAACCAACTACCCATTTTAAGAAGGGGTAGCGCAAACTAAATATCACTAATTGATAAATACTGGTGATGAAGAAAGCGGTTGTGCCAACGTACAGGAATGCCCGCACACGCAAAGCTAACCCAGCAAAAATGGTAATGAGGGCAAAACCTCCTGGTATCAAGGGGGCGTGCTGATGAAATAAAATTGCCCAGCCACAAATAAGACCACTGCTGATTAATCTTAAAGTATGACGAGGTAGTTTATTTTCTGGCTGTCGCAGTAGAGGATCTACTTGGGCGAGATACAGGAGTGATAAACCAATTACTGTCACATACCATAAAGAATCATTGAGACGTAAGCTGTCAAACCACAAAAACAACGCCCCATCTACCAAGAATACACTTATATATGTGAACCGAATGTTTGCGCCAATTTTGGCGAGAAAAACATAGTACCCAGCCGCTATTACCAAGGTAATGGGGTAAACTTGCAGTCTATTTTCCGCGAGAACTACTAGGGGGAAAATGTAGGCGGCTAATTGCCAAGGTTGTTTAGACCAACCCCAACGCTCCCAAGGTAAGATGTATAAAAAGTAAGCAAATACGCAGGCGATCGCCCCATTCCAAGGTACTAAGGGGCCTGCTAACCATTGTCCTACGGCGGTTTCTCGCCAATAAATCCGCATCCCCGCTACTAAGAAGAAGCCGAGGTAAACCCACAAGTCGGCTGCGGGGATGCGCCCAAATACGAGGGGTTCATTGTCGTTAGCGGTTTGTTTCCCTTGCAAGATGGCATAGGTAATCAAAAATGCCCCCGTTCCTAAGCCCACCATGCGATTAACTTGAATTGGCTGGGCAATTGCCGCCATGAGTAAGCTGCTACTCCAAACCCAGTGGAGATGGGCAATACCTTTGAGTTCTTGGGGTGTGAGGCGTAACCATGTTGCCAGCCAAGGGGCGAGGACGCGGTAGACTGACATGATTCCAGTCCCTAGGGCAGCCATTGCAATTAAGCCGTCACCCAAGCCACCGCCGGAGGCTTGTAACATTTGGTAGAACAGGAGTTCATAGGCAGAGATGGAAATGCCGATAATCCCCAAGTACAGCAAGGATTTTAAATCACGGCTGCGTCGTCCTACCCCAACAAAGATTAATGCTACACCCAAAGAAGCCAAGCCCGACCAATCGGTAAAGGTATTTACTCTGAGCAGTACACTAAATGCACCATACATCAGGGGTAGAACGTGGAAACTGCTGGGAAGCTTTGTTAATTGGAATTTGCGCCGCCACCATTCGCCTAAAATCTGCGAGAATAAACCCAAGGCAATGTTAGCAATGGCGATTCGGATAATTGAACGTTCCCCAAAGCCCAATACCTCGGCAACTAATAACTCTACACACCAACCGATACCATAAAATGCCCAGTTTGTGGGTTGTTGCCAACTGCGATAAATGATTGCAGCTAAGGTGATGACTGTAGCAATTAAATACCAAAATCCAGGTGTGACATTACCCTGATACACTAAGGAGGAATGTAGGGTCATCAACAATAACTCTACAGTACATAGTGCGATCGCCCATTGATCACTAGCAACTGCATATATCCTTGCTAATTCATCATTCCGGCGTGACAGTGCTGTACGTCCTAACCATAAGCTGAAAGTAGCGATCGCACCTACAACAAACCACCCTGGTATGGCTAGGCGCGATAAACCGGGGATACCTTCCCACAGCAGCGCCGCAATCAAGCTTAAACCAAAACCTATAGTAACACCCGCAACTTGTGAGCTACGTAAATACCGCGAATTAGCATACATGACACCAGTACCCACCGCCAAGCCAATTAATCTAATTCCTGGTAGGGGTAAAGTGAGTAACTGCGCTGTACCTATGGCTAAGATACTAAACAAACTATTGGCAGTACGGTGTTGAGTTGTCCGACTAGCCATAACTGCGAGTGCTACAGGTGTTGTTAACCAAGTCACCCCCCAATAGTCTGGGCTGTTAATTTCTCCTATCCAAGCAGATTCAGCATTTGTCCACAGCAACACAAAACTCACAGCCGCAAGCACAAATCCCATGTGCCATGCACTCTGTTGCCACAAGCCATCACCCAGGCTCAATCCCCACTCTGCCAACATCAGCACTAATAAAATACTTGCCCACAAATGCCAGGCTAGATTCGGTAAGAACCAATTAATCACTGAGCAGAATGTTAGCACTCCCATTGTGTGTGTCAGATACACCAAGGGAAGAGGGAGAGGAGAACGACGTTTACTAACAACTATCAGGGTAAGAGTAGAACCAAGAAAATTGAGCGATCGCAAGGTAGGATTAACAGTAGCGATCGTTGTTAAACAAGTTCCAAATAACAGAGTTAAAATTTCGCCAAAGTGTGCCAAATCTCGCTTGTTGGCTCGGTATAAATTTTCTGTCACCACTACCATAAACACCAGGTAGGGAAATAACACCACACTTAATAAAGCCCAAGGTTCATTTTGCGATTGAGTGAGTTGTGTTCCTATGGTGATAGCCAATTGCTGTAACCCAGAGGGAACTAACCGCCAACCCAACCAAATCCCCTGTAAGCCAATCAAAAACAATAAGAATAAGTCAATCTGTAAACTATATCTCTGCAACCGCCCTGTCACCACCCACAAAGCCAAGCCACTCACGGCTAAAGCTTGGGCTGGATGATTGAACACTGCTACTAACCACCCTAAAAAGAGTAAGATACCGCCGAGTCTTTGCCAAAGTACATCAAGTTGCAATACAGGAGCATTAGTTTCACTCTCTCCCCTGCTCCTCTGCGCCTCTGCTCCCCTGCTTCTCTGTTGTGCTAGCCAAGTTGCTAACCAGCCGCAGATACCAATGGCTAAACCTAATTGGGTGACATCAACTCTAGCAACAAATATTCCTCTTCCCAGTAGGAGTAGTAAAGCATAGATAATTACAGTCGCATATAAATTAATCCCTAACTCTGGCAGATGTTCACCTTCATTTACGGGGGGTGTGGGTTGCTGGCGACGATATTGATAAAGAGTCAGGATAGTTGTACCTACCATTGCCACGTAAATCGCCGCCAGGGGAAATAATGGTAATTGCCAACCCCAATGTAGATAAATTAAACCCAGAATATTTATTAGAGGTAATTTGCCTCTGGGTGTGTGGTTGATAACTGTGCGATTGTTACATAACAAAACTGTCACTATTGTTAATATCGGAGCTGCGATCGCCACTGTCAACCAGTCGATGGGATTACCCCACAATCCAAAGCTATCCATCGCCCAAAAGTTGACCGGCACTAGCAACAGGGTGACAATCAACAATGTCTGAGCTGTTAATCTCAAGTTCTGTTGTTTCCCCGCCCAAAAACTCAAACCCCAAAAACTCAAAGTATAAGCAAATAACACCCCATATTGTCCCGCAGCCGGGAATCTCTCCCACTGACTAGCCGCCAAGACTCCAGAAGATAAGACTACTAAAAATACACCCAAAAACAGCAGCCAACGGACACTTAATTCTGCCCCCAAAGATTGCAACATTTGGTTGACAACATTGGGGCGTGCTGGTTGTTTTGGTTGTTTTGGTTCTTCCGGTAGATAGGCAATTAATGGCTGTTCTAATCTCCTAGGGGATGCAGCTACGCGCTGTAGCTCAGGCTCAACTAGGGGTTGTAACTCCACTCGACAGGTAAGAAAATCTCGACATATTTGCCTAACTTGGATATCGGAGATTAAACCCAAGCGCAACCATATATCCAACCCTGCTAATAACTCAGGATGGCTAGAGGATACTTTTAACTCAATTTTTTGAGGCGGATGCTCAAAAGGTGATGACATAAGCCGCAAGGGGTTCGGTAGATACCTTAATCTTCATTTGATTAAAGTATATTTATGCGATCGCTATGCCAGTTATTCTACTGACCGATAGTAATTATTCATGTAAATTCTCATTACTTAACTTCCGAGTTTTGTTAGCGGTAGCGGGGCGTGAGCAGCGTACTGTAGACACCAGGGGAAACGCACCTTATTTCCTAATAAAAACTAATAAGAATTTCAAAGTCATCTATATAAGTGCAAAATTTGACAAAAAGATAAACAAAATAAATCGATTTTTTTGCAGACTCATAAATTGACTTATCTCTAATAAAAAACCTCTTGTTTAAGGATAAATTAGCTAACTATTTAGCCATGAATAAGTAAGCTTATTCCTGAAATAAACAACAATATTAACTAGATTCTTGACAAACTAGTTTACGCTAAAGCTAAAACTCTTTCTAAATAGTTATTGTCCATTGCTGCTAGGAACTGTTTATTTTTAATTCCCCGTTTGACCCGCTTTTCTTTGCCTAAAAGATTGATTGCTATCTGCCGCATTACTGCAAAATTTTGTGGAGCATTATCTTTTCTAATCCGACAGTCATCTTCGTTTAAAGCTACATCCAATACCCAATGTAATGAGTTTTCTATTCCCCAGTGACTCCGAACAGAATTAGCAAATTGTTTGGCATTAACTCCAAGGCTACTAATAAAATAACGAGTTTCTACTGTTGTTTTACCATCTACTTGCCGGACGGATTCTACCATCCCAATACTATTAAAATTTGACCAAACTGAATCAGGGTCAAGCCGAGATTGTATTTCTGATAACATCACATAATTGCGGATTTCATGCCGACCATGCCCTGTTTCTTCGGTTTTATATGTGCTGTGTTGAAACTCTTGAAAATCTGTACTTATCCCTGATTTGAATAGCTGTTCTACTGAATCATACAGATTGCCTTGGTTCTTTTTTAAAGTAATTACATAATCTGCATTTTGTTGCGTAATTAACTTCACTATCTCTTTCTGGCATCCAATTGCATCAATCGTTACAATACATCCAGCTAATTCTAAAACCTTTAATAATTCAGGAATTGCTGTAATTTCATTTGATTTCTCATCCACCTTCACCTGTCCCAGCACTAATTTATTTGTAGTTGCCCATGCACTTACCATTTGGATTGCACTCTGGTCACTATTTTTATCATAAGAACCACATAAAGTTTTCCCGTCAATTGCCACAACTTCACCATCAGTTATCTTATGTACTGATTTCATCCAATTTAAGAAGCATTCCTGAAATTGCTGTGGATTCAACTGTGCAAATACTCGCGCAAATGTATCGTGTGATGGTATTCCATTTGTTAGCTCTAAAAATGTTTTCAACCATTCATATTTTGTACAGCCATACAATTCTATTGCCACCCAACTATCTGCTCCACATATCACTGCACAGATGGCAATGGTTAAAATGTCAATTAACTTGTGTAGTTTTGTACGATCTATTCGTGGGTCTGACATTTGTACGAAGTGATCAGCAATGGTGATTTTGGGCTTGAGCTTCACGCTTTTTGATACTTTCTTCTTCTACTTTTACAATGACTTTACCATCAAAGCCTCATTGCTCAACCTCCATACCAAAGAGCGATCGCTACCTTTCTCAGTCTCTTAGTATATGCGTACTATATTTAGATGCGTTCGCCCTGCTGTAGACACCGCCTAGGATAGCTTCCCGGTGTCAAAAATGCTAGTCTCTAGTCCCTATTAATGTTCAATAGAGCCTCAATAAATGAAGAATTAAGCATTTTAATTTAATTTAATTTTCCTAGTTTTTAGAACTTACTAATGGACATTTCATAAAAATTAACTCAAGAATAACTTGATGATAAAGCGAAAAGATTAAGTAAGTGAGTATAAATAAAACTCTTAACTTAGAAGGTAAAGATTCGGTTAAACTTTAAAGATTTGATAAAACCTCAGTAAAAACCCTCAAAAAATTGGACTATAAAGCTACAATGCGATATATCCCAACCCATTTAAAGCATAAGTCTCAACATATTTAAAGATTCTGCTGTTTTGATGACTTCAGAAATAAGGAGATAAAACCTGATCATCTCAAGTTATTGATACGGATTGAGTTTTTTACTTGTATGTGCTTTATCTTGCACAGCCAGTAATATTTAACAACGTATATGTTGATAAATAAATATACGAATATCGTGATGAAAAAGTTTTTATAAGTTAATGACTCCAGGACTTAGAGATTATCAGGTTGAAACCACAAAATTTATTCATAGCTCATGCACATTCTGATTTATTCTTACAACTATTATCCAGAGCCTATTGGCATCGCACCCCTGATCACCGAACTAGCAGAAGGGCTAGTAGAACAAGGTCATCAAGTGCGGGTGATTACGGGAATGCCTAACTATCCCCAGAGGGAAATTTACGATGGATATAAGGGTAAGTGGTACGTTACAGAAAAAAAGAATGGCGTGACTATCCAACGCAGTTACCTGCGAATTAAATCCAAACCCAACCTGATAGATCGGTTGCTTTTAGAATTAAGTTTTATAGTAACGAGCTTGCCGCAAGCCTTCAACGGTAAACGGCCTGATGTCATCCTCCTGACAGTGCCACCACTATTAGTTTCACTACCAGCAACTTTACTAGGTCGTCTGTTTAAATGCCCAGTAGTGCTAAACGTACAAGATATTCTGCCCGAAGCAGCTGTACGTGTAGGGTTGATGACCAATAAAACGATGATTCGGGTGTGTGAAGCCATAGAAAAATTTGCCTACCGTCGTGCCACTAAAATTAGTGTGATTGCCGATGGCTTCTGGGAAAATTTAGTGAAGAAGGGAGTTAATCCCCAAAAGATTGTTTGTATTCCCAATTGGGTGAATGTGAATTTTATTCGCCCCTTAGCCAAAAACAACTCCTGGAGAGCTACCCATAACCTCAACGGTAAATTTGTGGTGATGTACTCCGGGAATATTGCCTTAACCCAAGGTTTAGAAACAGTAGTCGCCGCCGCCGCCTACTTGCGTCACATACCAGACATCACCTTTGTAATTATTGGTGAATCCACAGCTTTAGTTAGATTGCAGAAATATTGCCTAGCTTGTGGTGCAGATAACGTTTTACTATTACCCTTGCAACCACGAGAACAATTACCGCAAATGTTAGCAGCTGCTGATGTGGGGTTAATTGTCCAAAAAAGTAATGTGATCTCTTTCAATATGCCTTCTAAGATTCCACTGTTGTTAGCAGCTGGTCGTCCGGTAGTGGGTTCAGTACCTGCAACTGGCACAGCTGCTAAAGTAATCAGGGAGAGTGGCGGCGGACTAATTGTAGAGCCAGAGTCACCACAAGCATTAGCAACAGCAGTTTTGGATCTATACAATAATTCGGATTTAGGGGCAAGACTTGGACACAAAGGTAGACAATTTGCTTTAGAGAAATTCTCGTTTGAGCAGGCACTTCAGCAGTATGAGGAGCTATTCTTTGAGGTAACGGGCAAAGGCAAATCAACTTTGGGTAGTGTAGAGAAATTAAACTCCCAAAAATCGGTGGTTGATATTTTCAGATAAGCAAGGGATTGGGGAGTGTGGAATTTTCCGATGATTAGCTGACTTGTTAACCTAGGGTTAGCCATTTCGCTCACAGCACAATCCCTAAAATCCCAAAAATATTATCAACATGGCACTTGCGCCCCTTTTACCGATCGCTTACCGCATTCTCAAACCTACTTTTTCCAACTGTCTTTGGAGTGGCAATTCTCATTCTAGAGCGATCGCCCTCACTTTTGATGATGGTCCCCATCCCCAATACACTCCCCAGGTGCTAACAGTTTTAGACCGCTACAACATCAAAGCTAGCTTTTTTTGGTTGGGTGCTTGTGTGAATCGTTCTCCAGAAATTGCTAAAGCCATCAGCGATCGTGGTCACTGGATAGGATTGCATGGTTACGATCATCGCTCTTTTACCATGCTCTCACCAAACGACCTCAAACAAAGTTTAGAAAAAACCCAAAGCGCCATCTATGGTGCGTGTCATCTTGTACCTACACAAGTACGTGACGTTAGACCTCCCAACGGTTTATTTACACCCAAAACTCTCCAATTATTCCGACAATGGCAATACCGTCCAGTTATGTGGAGTGTTGTCCCAGAAGATTGGGTCAGACCTGGAGTAACTAAAGTCGTAACACGAGTTCTCAACCAAGTCCAAAACGGCTCATTGATTGTACTACATGATGGTGCTTGTGGTGGACAAGATGTCGCTGCCACAATTCAAATTCTCATTCCTCAACTGTTACAAAAAGGTTATGAGTTTGTCACAGTTGATGCACTATGGCAGCAAGTTCAAACAAACCCTTAACAAGAATACTTTGATTTTAAAAAAGATTCAGTACACCTCATAATCCTGCTTCTCGTACCTTGTTTCCTCCCTATGTGAAGTAAGTTCAAACATCAAAGCGGACTGCTAGGTACTTTTAGCTTGTGACTGTTGAGCAACTTCAGCATCAGAAGTAGTAGCTACAGCCACCTCCTGATTACCTAAAAGTTGATGTATTTCACTTAATGAAGTTGGTTGAATTACAGAATCTTCTGTTGGCTCACTTGCATACTCAATTAGGTCTTGTACTTGGCAATCTAAGGCTTTACAAAACCTAATGATTCTTTCAATATGATCAGTCCCAGTTCGGCCGCTTTCCCAGTTTTGGATAGTGCTTTCAGTCACGCCGACAAGGCGGGAAAGTTCAAGCTGGGTTAGCCCTGCTTTTTCCCGAAGCAAAGCGATCCTTGATTTTGGCTTTTGTTTCACAGCTACAGCACTTTATATCTATCTATAGTCGTAGATCCTATCATCAAAGAAAACCTGCGCCTATAAAATTACTAAAAAACTTTTGTTGTATCGTTAAATTATTTTACATACCAGACTTACCCCGATGAAAATTTCTTGCAAGGTCAAAGCAAATACAGAAAAAGATTTTGCTTGAGTGGTAGGGGAACATCAAAAAATAACTTATTCCAAATCGACGGTCTACTACTTCTCTTAATATACAAGGGTGCGTCAGTATGAATAATTTCTTGGTGCAGCTAGGTTTTCTTGCACTGACGCACCCTACATTTTGGATATTTTTTTATCTGGAAGTCCCTAGCTATTCTTTACCAAAACAGTGAGCGGCATTACAAATGCTGACAAATTGTCAAGGTACTTTAACTGAAATGAAGCTATGGGAATCATATTTGATTTTTGTTGGCGTAGCCTGCGCTAGCGCATAAAAACTCAGTATACCCCCAATACTTTTCGGTTAAGCCCTAATCCTTTCAAAAATGGAACAGGTTACACGCCTGAAACCATGATAACTTCGTGAGTAAAAGTCACTCCTAATTCCTTAACCGAGAGGTATTGAGTATACCCCTACCCCCCTTCTTTCCTATTGCCTATTGCAAGAGTGCCTATTGCCTTCTACTATAGGATATTTCTGTTGACTTAAAAATATCGCCAAAGGCATTTTAGCGTGTTACGTGTAACTGATTTTCTAGATTGACACGCAACCACAGGTCGGCAAACGACCAGACATAGCTCTGACTAGCAGTTTCTTGAAAATCTTCTGGTTTGTTAGTAACAATCGCATCTAGTTGATAATTTTCCAGGCACACCAACTCTACAGCAGATTCAAAATTATTCACTGGTGACATACGTGCTGTTTGCAAAATATTCTGATTAACCAGACAAATTTGTACTTTCTCTAGTAACCAAGCGACTACTATATCAGCAATCTTAGGGTTTTTTAAACAAGAGGTATAAGCATAAATTTTCTGTAAGCCCACATCCGTTAAGTGCATTTTAATTGATGGATGTACACTTTCTAATAATTGTCTAACATCTGTTGTGAATTCAGTACAATTCATCAAAGCTTCTAATATTAAATCAGCATCACATAAAATTCTGAACACTTTTAACCCCTCTTTTTCATCATCAATTTTAGTGATAAATAGTCTTAGCAATACATTGCTGCAATATCACTAGAAATGTTTTTTATGACTTAGTAGTTTTTCTTTTGTCCACGCAGACACACAAAAATTGGCGGCAGAAAATCTTCCCATACCAACTTGTCTCAACTAAGGCAAATAAATCAGTAGATACAACCTTAAAGAATCATATTCCGGTCAAAAACCAAACTTTTAGGAAAATCACAGACCAAGGCAGCAAAACAGTATTGTAAATAATAAGGCATTAATCACTTCCTCTCTTCAATCTCTAGAAGGAGTTTATTTGCCTAACTACCTACATTGTTTGACACAGACTTAGCACTCGATTAGCATTCCCAAAATGACGATAGATTATTTCTGATAGTTCCAATCGACAACAAGTATTTTTAAGTGATTATTTTTTACAAAAACATGGTATTGTATAAGCAATTTTAGGAATAAGGCATTTGTTAAACAGCAAACATCCTGCTACTACCAAGATTGAGGTAGTGACCCTTGCTACAAAGCGGTCTAGTATGACCAAGGGTGCGACGATCTACTACTTCTCTCAACATACAAGGGTGCGTCAGTACAAATAATTTCTTGGTGTTGCAAGATTTTATCTGACTGACGCACCCTATTAACTTTTGCAGGAGCTTTTTAACTATGACTCAACAAACTCATGATTTTTTCTTTTTAAGTTGTTGCATCACAAACAATGTTGTTAAAGCGCCCATAGATACGAGCATATTGGCAGGCTCAGGAATAGTTGCCACTTGTTGGATGACGGTAACAGAGGCATCACCGAGAGTAGGAATTAATGTATTGCCGTTACCATCGGATAAATCGATTCCGTTAGCATCTGCTAGATATAAAGGAAAAGTCTGGAACCTTAAGTCACTTGTACCCAAACCAATGGCGTTAAAAGTTAAAGTTGCTAAGGTAAAATTATTAGCTTGTGGCAGGTCAATTAGTTCATCAGGAGTCAATAAAGAAACTTCAAATATATCTATTAAACTACTACTTAAAGGTTGCACATCTTTAATAGATGGAAACAAACTATTACTCAGTTGATCACCAAAATCAACCTTTGCAAACCGAAGAATATTAGGATCAAACTCAAATCTAAAATTATATCCCCCCAAGTCATTATCATATTGGCCAGGAACTGCTAGATCAAAAATTTCAACTTTTACTTTTACTGCATTGTCGCCTAAATTTACTGTTTGAGATTCAGGTGTGAACCTGAGTGATACCGCTTGTGCTGCATCCACATTCAGGATTGATAATAATCCAACCGCTAAACCTAAAACAAAGTTTTTTTTCATCAACCTTAAGCTAAGAGATTATATTTCCAAAAATTCTTTATGTAAGAATGGTATACAGACCCAAGCAACAATATATTTATGCACAATTGCAGTTGCTAGCAATTGTGCATTGTTTAGTTACTACTAACCTATTCTCCTACCATTGCAGGAAACTGAATTGGTTCATTGGATGTAGCATTGATGGGATAGTTTTCGCCACTAAAAAACTTGGTATCAACAAGTTGTGTTAATGTCGCTAAATCGCTTTGCCACTTGTCAATGACTGTACCGATAGCAGCTAAACGTTCTGCGGTTTCTTCTTGAGCGATCGCTCGGCTAAAATTAGCAGAGAATAGTACAGCTGGCTTAGATGTTTGGTCTGGATATTGCAACTCAGCTTCATTCACATCCAGATATAGTTGTGTATCATCCAGGGTGTACACAAACCGCATAGAAGCTTGCATAGGCGCTGAACCAAAATCTTGCCATGCGCCGGATTGCAGTAAGTTACTAAAAATGTAGTTACGAGCAGCTTGATTTTTTGGCTCACACAGGACAAAGCCTCTCAAGTTAATGCCAATTCCTTGGTAGCTTACTTGTTTAACTGTCTCAATATATTTGTGAGCGATCGCAGGGACTTGGACATCTTGAGGATCTTTGTTAGCAATAGCCTCAGCAAAGATAATTCTGTTTGTCTCTGCAATTAGGCTCACGCCGTTTTGGAAAACTACTTGAGCCGCAGTGTTGGTTAATACAGGTGGTCTAGCTAATTCCCAGTCACCAGGGATAATACCAGTATATTTCAAGAAATCCGCAGTCAAAATTGTCGGGTTTTGCTGTTTTACTGCGATCGCAATCAAAAGTTCTTGGGCTGCAAAACTTTGGCTCATTATCTTCCCTTTACTTGTATCTGAAATTTTCTTAGAAAGTTGTGTGTTGTTGATAAATTAATGACCAAAATTGAGGTCATTATCCATTAAATTAGCGTTCTTCCATATTCTGGAAAATCACTAATAATTGGTACTTTTTATCTCTAATTAATTTGAGAGAGTCAACACAACCTAAAACATTTGTCATAATACTACTCTTGGTTATATTTGCATCCTGAAAAACAAGATGTTTAGCAGAAATTACAAAATAACTTGGAGAGTTATTTTAAGATACCTTATTGGGTATTTCTACGGTAATCTAGGTATATCATACAGGTGTGTCTTACTTTTTGAACACCCTTAATGATAACTTTACACTTTTTTTGATCTCAGCATAGTCTAGCAAAATACCAAGTAAATCTACGTTACTTGTGAGCATACCTTTTGACAATCTAGATAAAGCTCAGTATAACTTCGTCTTAATACATCATTAAAACTTAGGATGCTTGAAAATGTAATAGTCTCTGACCGTTGGTCATCACCTAGGTAGACAGAACGCCATCATTTAAAGTGGGGCTGTAGCAAGCATAGATAAAAATCTATTGAAAGTATAGTTTGTACTGGGATTATTCATGTCTCTATACAGCAAGCAAGCTGATCCATCAATTAGCCTCTAATGCAGTAACCATAGCTATTCCAGCAACTTTACAGGTACACCATTGTCATGGTAATTTTTAAGTAAATTTAATGAATGAAAATCTAAAATTTCGTGTAGAATCAAGAACAACCACTGAAATTGGCCTGATATATTTCACTTTACAGGAGCTTCGTAGATGAAACTACAAGACCAAAAACGCTACTGAATTGTAGTCACGAGGTTAACTGAATAACATAATCAGCCAAGTTTTGAGCAATTACTTAATATCAGCTTCGTGGGTAATTGCTAATTACCAAAACTTAGCAAGAAACTAAATATTTAATTCATGACATAAATGATGAGTCGGTTGAAATTTTACTTATATTTTCTACCGAATTTGTCGATATGTCTATTTTTTGCGACTGTAACCTTGTCGTTACATAAATTTTTATTGCCTTTATTTAACCTGATTAATTTATTTAAGTAAAAAGCAGATATGTTCACGGAAAATAGTAGCCCAATTCCTAACATTCCTGATTTACAGAAAAATTCTCCTTTTGATTTGCCAAATGAGAATCTGGGAATTACGACTTTAGTAGTCAACGGTGCTACTGATTACCCAATGCCCACATTGGCACAACTTAATAGTAATTATGAAGTAAGCACATTATCTATTGATGATATTGATGAATCGGCACTTACCACCAAATCTCTCACAGGAGATTCCACACGGCCGTTAGTGGGAGCATCTGCCTTAGTAGGAACCATCTTTTGGACAGGAGGGGGGGAAGAAAATAATTCTTGGTTTAATGTCAACAACTGGAACCTAGGCAGATTACCAGGACAAGGCGATATCGTTGTCATTGATGATAACGATCCTAATAAGGATATCATTGTTAAATTTGATAGCGCGGTCAACACCACAGTTGGTGCGATCGTTAGCCAGGAAATATTAGAGATTACAGGCGGCACACTTTCTATAAGTAACGAAGCATCCCTAAATCAATTGTGGCTTCGCGGTGGAACACTTACAGGTAGTGGCAACATTGACACCAACGTTTTTGAGTGGAGAGCAGGCACACTCAGTGGCAGTGCCAACACCACAATGAGTGTCGGCACCCTCAACATTAGCAACACTAATCCCAGTGCTAACTTCAGCAAAACCCTTTCCGGTCGGCAGTTAACCAACACAGACACAGCCACATGGCAAGGCGGAAATGTCACCACATCTAACGGAGCCAAATGGATTAACCAAGGGCAACTTTACATCGAAACCAATGACTCCTTTAGTGGCACATTAGACAACCAAGGTAGTCTCATCAAAAGAAACAGCACAGGTACCAACAACTTCTTTGGTAGTCTCAGCAGTAGCGGGATTGTATCTATTGACAGTGGTGGCTTGTACCTGCTCGGAAATGGCACCTTCGATAACACCGTTGTCATCCAAGAAGGTAGCAGTTTGCGGTTGGGTAATGAAGGGGTAGACATCTACAACTTTGCCACCTCTGCCACCCTTGAAGGAGGTGGCACACTCACGATGAGTGCCGGTACCCTGAATCTGCAAGGGAATTATCAACTCAGTAACAGTCCTATCTTCGATGGCGGTACCACCAACTTCAATGCCACAATCACACAGCCATTTGCCGTGATGAACATCAATGGTGGTGAAGTCAACTTCAATACGCCGCAAGATACCATTGTCATCACTAATCTGAATCAGGCAGGGGGAACCCTCAAAGGTCAGGATAATTTTCAAGTCGGTACCTATAACTGGAGAGCAGGCACACTCAGTGGCAGTGCCAACACCACGATGAGTGTAGGCACCCTCAACATCAGCAACACTAATCCCAATGCTAACTTCAGCAAAACCCTTTCCGGTCGGCAGTTAACCAACACAGACACAGCCACATGGCAAGGCGGAAATGTCACCACATCTAACGGAGCCAAATGGATTAACCAAGGGCAACTTTACATCGAAACCAATGACTCCTTTAGTGGCACATTAGACAACCAAGGTAGTCTCATCAAAAGAAACAGCACAGGTACCAACAACTTCTTTGGTAGTCTCAGCAGTAGCGGGATTGTATCTATTGACAGTGGTGGCTTGTACCTGCTCGGAAATGGCACCTTCGATAACACCGTTGTCATCAAAGAAGGTAGCAGTTTGCAGTTGGGGAATGAAGGGATAGACATCTACAACTTTGCCACCTCTGCCACCCTTGAAGGAGGTGGCACACTCACGATGAGTGCCGGTACCCTGAATCTGCAAGGGAATGGAGCGATCGCCTTTTTAACACTGTCAAACGGTACCCTATATGTAAATGGTGTACTCACAGCCACTAATACCTTTGAATGGAGTGGTGGCACCCTGAGTGGCAATGGTGTGACAAATATAGCTCCTCAAGGAACTCTGAATCTGATCTCCGGTGGTCGCACTTTAGGTGCTGGTCATACTCTGAACAATTGGGGTACAGTTAACTGGAGAGTTGGCGGTATTTCCGCAGGTCAGGGCAGTGTAATTAACAACCAAGGTAATTTTAATATTTTTAATACCAATGGTTCAGGCATGGTGAATGGTATTTTAACCAACACTGGCATTGTAACCAAATCCTTGGATCGTAACACTCTGGATAATAGCACTCCCTTTCAAAGAGTTACATTTAATAACAGTGGTACAGCCAACGTCTCATCAGGCAATCTGACCTTTACTGAAGCTAGAGTTGTTAACACAGGAACTTTACCTGCTAGCGGCATTACTTATGTAAACAACACTACACAAGTTACAAATCCATCATTACCAGACCTCTACATTATTGCAGAAGGAATTAATGCTCCTAGTCAGGTTGATCCTGGTTCTACCATCACAGTCAACTGGCGCGTTGGTAATCGAGGCAATGCAGCCACTGCCAACCAGCCTTGGAGTAGTGGGGTTTACTTCTCTACAGATAACCAGTTAGATATCACTGATATTTTCTTAGGGCGATCGCTAGAAACAACAATCCTCAGCAATGGTAGTATTGCAGAGAACCTGACAAGTGCTAAATTTGTTTTTCCCAGAGTCGCAGCCGGAACAGGATATCTACTATTTGTGGCTGATGACCGCTACAAACAATTTGAAAGCGACGAAACCAATAACGTTGTTGTTAAAGAAATTCAGGTAACAAATACCCCAGTTCCAGCTGTTGCGCCTGATTTAGTAGTTACTGATGTCAGCGTTGATAATAGCCAACTCATCGGTAATCCCGCATCTGTCCAAGTCACTTGGAAAGTGAAAAACCAAGGGACAGCCACCGCTACATCCTGGCGCAGTCGCATTATCTTAAGCCAAAACGAAACTATCGGTGATAGTGATGATCTGCTTCTTGGTTCGGAATTTACCAACACAGGCTCACTCATTCCTAATTCAGTATTTGATAGCTTCCAGCGCACTGAAACAGTAACCCTACCAACCAACTTGCGAGGCAGCTACTACATAGCTGTAACGACTGGTTTGACATCAGGAGTGGAAATTAGCAGACTGCAACATTCAAATCTGTTAGCTTACTTCCCCTTTGAGGGTAATGCCGTCGATGTCAGTGGTAGTGGTAATAACGGCATTGTTACAGGCGCAGCCCTAAGCAATCAAGGATATAGTGGTCAGGCATATTCTTTCAACGGTAGTGGACTGAATCCGCAAGTTATCCGGGTGAATTTGGATGTCAACCCTAGCCATTATCCCCTCATGTCTTGGGGTGCTTGGGTCAAACCCAGCACACAAGGTCAAATGGCGATCATTTCCCATGATAATGGGGGCTTTGATCGCAGTTTAGTTATTGATAATCGCAATACCAACAGTACGACAACAAATACATTTCGTTGGTCTACCTTTTCTGGAAGCGGCACTCTTTTAAATACTACAAATGTAGCGAATGCCCCAGAAATACCTATAGATACAGAGAATTGGACATTTATCGCAGCTACCTATAACCAAACTACAGGTCTAGTTAGCTTGTATGTTAATGATCAAGTTTTGACTGAGACAGGAATTTTTAATGAAGGTTTAAATTACTTACATATCGGAAGCAACCCCACATTTGGCGGCTATTTCCAAGGTCTAATTGATAACGTATTCATCTACAACACGGTTTTATCTAAAGAAGACCTGGATGCTATTCGTCTCAGGGGCGTTCCTCTAGGAAATTTAGGATTAACGGGAACATATAATAACACTTCCCGCCCACTGGGAATTCAAGTCAGTCTACCAGCCAATGGCTCCCCCAATCTCAGCTTAGACAGCACCCAGATAGCAGAGAATAGTGCTGTTGGTGCTGTAGTAGGCAGATTTACCATTACTGACCCGGATGTTACTGATACCCACACTCTGGCTATAGTCAATCAAGACGCTGACAGACCCTTCGCCATTCAAAGGAATCTACAAACAGGTCAGTATGAATTAGTAGTTGCTAGAGCAAATGTCCTTAACTACGAAGCCAAAACCAGCTATAACATTAGTGTGCGGGTGACAGATTCTGGTGGCTTGAGTGTAGAAGTTCCCTTCACAATCACCGTTCAAGATGTTAACGAGAGGCCTACAAACATCACTCTCAACCCAATTAGTGTTCCAGAAAACAGCGCACCAGAAATTTTAGTTGGGAGATTAACCACCACTGACCCGGATGTGGGAGATAGCCATAGCTATACATTACTCTCAGGTAATGAATGGTTTACCTTGGTGAATGGTAACGAAATTCGGGTAGCTCAGGGTGCAGTTCTCGACTTTGAAAGTCAAACTAGCTATGTAATTAATGTCCGCAGTACCGATGCGGGTGGGTTGAGTGTTGACAGCAACCTGACGATTAATCTGACTAACGAGAATGAAGCACCTAGTAATATTACCTTAAGTGCTAACAACATTCGGGAGAACAGTCCGAACGGCACAATTATTGGTACTTTTAGCACTACAGACCAAGATAGAGGCAGTAGTTTCACTTATGAACTGCTGAATAATGCGGGAGGTCGCTTTGCCCTCAACAGCAATAGATTAGTCGTAGCCGACTCCACGTTACTAGATTATGAAGCTACATCTAATCCTCAGTTCACCATTCAAGTCAAGGTAACGGATAACGGGGGATTAACCTTTGTCAAAGACTTTATAATTAACCTCCTCAACGCCCCCGACGTTGATTTACAAGTAGACTTTAACCCGGCTCTAACCTTACCTACATCAGCATTTTTGGGTCAAACCCTGAATGTTAGTTGGATTGTTACTAATAACAGTAACGAGACTACCTCAAATGTGGCGTGGAGCGATCGCCTGTACCTTTCCCAAGACAAAACCATCAGTAATGATGATATCCAAATCAACCTTCCTGCCGTCAAAGTACCATTAGCAGGTGGTGAAAGCTACACCCGCACTATCCCCCTACCCTTAACTAACGCCCAACTCATCGCAGGTAAATACTACATCATCATCCAGACTGATGTCGGCAATACCGAAGGGGAAACCAACGAAACTAACAACCAGATAGTTAGTGATGAAATCACCCTCAACCCTGCACCCACACCAGATTTAACAGTAGTCGAAATTGAGCCGACATTCCCCACAGACTTAACGCAAAAAGACCAATTTTTCCTCACTTGGAGAGTTGCAGATTTAACAGGTAATGGGATTAGCAATCAAACTTGGGTAGATAAAGTTTACCTGTCCAAAGATGGTAATTTAATTGAAATTGGTAGCTTTAGCCGCAATCAAGCATCCTTGGGGACAATTTCTCGCCAAATCACCATTCCCGAAAACTTAGCAGATGGTGAGTATGAGTTGCTAGTGGTCACCGATGCTGACAATACAGTCATAGAAAGCAATGAGAATAATAATCGCCTGTTAGTTTCGGGTCGGAAAATTATTATCAGTCACGCAGATTTAGTTGTATCTGACGTTGAAATCAGCACAGAGATTGCCGTTGAACCAACGGATAACACTGGTCGCTCCTCCTTTGTCACCATTCCTAACCAAGTACCGGTTAAGGTGAGTTGGAAGGTAACTAATAGTGTTGCTGGCATTGGCTCAAGTAATACCTGGGTAGACCAGATCATTGCCATCTCTAGAACTGGGATTGAACGGGTAATTGGCGAATATACCCATACAGGCTTCTTGAGTGAAGGTGAATCTTACACTCGTGATGTGACCGTTAATCTACCCATCGGCTTCTTCTCTGAACGGTATGACTTATATGTGCAAACAGATGCTACTAACCAAGTAGCAGAAACCACAACAGGCGAGAATAATAACAGAGGCAAAGCCGAGCAATATCTGGATGTCGCTACTAGCCGCTACGCAGATTTAGTCATTACCGATGCTAATGCCAATTTAGTCATTCCTGATACTAGCTCCCCAGGTGGCAACTTCCTCAATGTCTCCTGGACAGTTAAAAACGAAGGGATCGGCCCGACCAACACCAACACCTGGACTGATATTGTACAACTAGCCCGTAACAGCGATGGTACAGGGATCATCTCTACCAGAACCTTCCAGAATTTCGGCGTGTTAGATGTTAAAAACACTTATAACCGTTCTGTACAACTGCCTGTTCCCAACGGTTACGCCGGGCCGGTGTATGTAGTAGTAACAGCCGGGAATCCCTACGAATTCATCTACACCAACAACAATAGAAGAATCATCTCGTCTGTGATCCAAATTCCTGGCGATCGCAATCCGCCTAATTTGCAAGTAACAGAAATTACCGCACCGCAAACCGTCCAAGCTGGTGCAACCATTGATGTTACTTGGAAGGTAGAAAATAAAGGTCGTACAGCCACAGGGACTTGGGTAGATCGGATTGCCTTAGTCCCCCAAAATCAACCCAACGCTGCGCCTATTGTTTTGGGTTCGTTTATCTACAATAATTCCCTGGATGAAAACGGTAGTTATACCCGCACTGAACGCTTACGCGTACCGGAATTTATTGGCACTACAGGTTTACAAGGACTGTATCAAATTCAGGTAATCACCAACGCCAATGCCTTACTCAACCCCAACAGTACCAACCTCATTTATGAGGGTAATATCACTGACAACACTACCGTTGATACCGACGCTATCCAAATCAACTTCCCCTTCTATCCCAACCTGACAGTCTCCCAGGTAGAACCCATCGGTGAACTCAAAGCTGGTGGTGTGTTCTCCGTTAAATACACGGTGACAAATGAAGGCGTTGTTGCAACCAAAACGCCACGCTGGCGGGATAACGTTTATCTTTCCTATGGCAGAAACTCACAAGGTGTTTTTACCAAAGATATCTTTTTAGGTGCGATTGATAATGCCTCAGCTTTAGCAGCCAGTGAAAGCTACACCAGGGAAATTACTAATCTGAGAATTCCCGACAACTATAGTGGTCCAGGCTATATAGTTGTGGAAGCTGATGGGGGGAATGTTGTTCAAGAGTATCCCCAAGAAGACGACAACCTGGGAGGTTCCCAACTATTTAATATCCAAGAATTAGCACCGGCGGATTTGCTAGTCTCCGATGTGGTGGTAGAACAAATCGAAGTGGATGAAGGTACTAGCTTCACTGTCCGCTACAAAGTCACCAACGTTGGCTCAGAGAGAACCATTAGCAGCACAGGTGGCTGGATAGATACCTTCTGGCTAGCCAAAACCAGACAACGACCCTCACCTATAGCGCAAGGTGCAGATGGATTCTTCCCACTACAGGATATTTTACTGTCAACACAGCGTAACCGGAACATTACCCTGAATCCCGGTCAAAGTGAATACTTTAGAGAAACTATCACCTTACCACAACGGGTGACAGGTCAGTGGTACGTCACGCCTTGGATCGATGCCTTCGATGCAGTTAGGGAAGTAACATCAGCAATTTACAATAACCCAGACGACCCCAACCAACTAGATAGTAACAACTATAAAGCCTCACCAAATAGGTTGGTGATTAAACCCAAGATAGCCGCAGATTTAGCTGTGAGCAATGTCACCGCCGTCTTGACATCGGCACCAGTAACTGTACCCGGAGGCGACCGCACCTTAAAAGTTGACTGGACGGTGACTAACCTAGGGGCAGAATCTGCCGCTAACTGGCAAGATTTTGTATATTTGGTGACAGACACAGGCGATCGCGTAGGACTAGCGCGAATTAACTCTCGTCAACAGCTAGGAGCAGCTGATACTACTGGTAGTAGCCCAGTCTATCAGTCCTATAACAACTCGGCGGAATTCCAACTACCCACCTCCGCCAAGGCTGTACAAGTAATCGTCACAGCTGATCCTTGGTTTGGTACCAGTGAAGTGTGGGAAGGCGGCGGTACATCTGAGATAGATAATAACTCAGCCAACACGACAGTAGAAATCGATCCCTTACCTGCGGATCTGCGAGTTAACAGTGTCACCGTTACAGTCGCCGATACTCAGCGACCATTCCATTCTGGGGAAGGGGTGAATGTCAAATGGACTGTCCAGAACTATAACAACCCCATTTGGACGGGTACACAATCTTGGACAGATGAAGTTTATTTGTGGCAAGGGAATCCTGACGATTTTGAACCCCATAAAGGGACGCTGCTAAGTAGATTTACGATTCGGCGAGAGGAAGTTGCAAACAATCAATATACCCAAACACAAAGGGTAACACTACCCAGAGGGATATACGGTGATTACTATATCTATGTAATTACCAATGCCTACGGTGGCTCGAATCCTACTGTTAATCAACGTACCTACCGCGATCGCGCCTTTGAAAACTCCTTAACTAATAACAGAAAACGTAGCGACTCCTTCCCCGTTATTTACCGCGAACCAGATTTACAGTTTACCCAACTGCGGATTGCAAATCAGGTATTTGATGTTAACAATCTCCCCTCTACTAATACCCCTCTGGCTAACTTGCCGCAATTGAATTCTGGTAAGCCAGTATCTTTGGGTTGGACAGTTAAAAACTCAGACACCAACGGTGAGGGACGAGACACCAGAGAGGGTATTTGGACGGAACGGGTATATCTCTCCGAGGATACCACATTAGATAGTCGCGATCAGATGATTGCCTTTTACAACCGTAAGGGCGCTCTGTTGAAGGAAAGCAGTTATTCAGCCACAATTAACGACTTCCGCCTACCTGATGGCATCAGTGGTAAATATCACCTCATCTTCTTTACTGATGCCAACTTGTTTGGACAATTACCACCGTTAGAGCCTGGGTTGCGGAATTTGGGTGATAGTGTGCCGGAATTTAAGTATGAAGGCAACAATATTAAAGTAGTGCCGGTGAATATTACCCTCACTCCACCACCGGATTTAGAAGTTACTAACATCACCATTGCAGACTTACCCACTGACAAAAATATCAACATTGGGCAAACCATCAACTTTAATTACACCGTAACTAACACAGGTGTTGGGGAAGTACCACCAAATCAAAGACGTTGGCGTGATTTAGTCTATCTATCGGCGGATAGATATTTGGATTTAAATAGCGATCGCTATCTTACATCTGTAGATGTTGGCCTCAATCAACCTTTAGTAGGCAACCCTAATAATTACACCAACACCGTCACCTTCAAATTACCCACAGATTTAACAGGCCCTTACTACATCATCGTCTTAGCCGATGGCGATCGCTCCAGTCCTGCGGGTGCAGTTTACGAAGCTGACGATAATAATAACAGTCTGGCTAGCACTGTCTTTAACATCACCGTCCCACCACCAGCCGACTTACAAGTCACCAATGTCACCGTCGCCCCCGGTGGCAAAGTCGGGGGAGAAATTGCCGTTGAGTGGACAGTCCAGAACTTTGGCAACTTAGCTAAAGGTAGATGGAGGGATGCACTGTACCTTTCCGCCGATGGTATTTTGGATATTAATGACCGTCTCCTCGGTACTTTTGACCAACCATCGATAATTAATGGCAGCTTAGAAAATAACGCCACCTACACCAACCGCCAAAACGTCACCCTTCCTGGTGTTCTGCCTGGCCAGTACCGCATCATTGTACGTACCGATATCTTCAATGAAATCTATGAAGATATCAAAGACAACAACAACGTTACAGCTTCTACAGATGCGTTTAATGTCAGTGCAGATACCTTACAGTTGGGTGTCACCTCCCAAGCAACACTCACGCCCAAGAGAGTTGATCAACAGATAGTCACTCAAGAACGGCTTTACAGAGTGGATGTTGGCTTCGGTCAAACCCTGAAAGTTAACTTAACTAGCGATCGCCCCAACATCTTCAACGAGTTGTATATTCGCTACAACGACCTACCCAATGGCCAAAACGTTGACGCGAGTTATGAAAGTCAACAGCCAGGAAACCAATCCCTAGTTATAGCTAATACCCAAGCTGGTAGTTACTACATCCTGGTACGGGGACTATACAACCAAGAAACCGAACTCAGTTTACTGGCGGAACTGCTACCTTTCAGTATTACCAACGTCGCCACTGACAGGGGCGGTGATACTCGCTACGTCACCACCCATATTTATGGCGCACAGTTTAGCCCCAATGCCATTGTGAAATTAGTGCGCCCCGGCTTTGGGGAATATGCTCCCGTTAGCTTCAAGTACGTAGACGGTACACATTTAATTGCTACCTTTGACTTTAGAAACGCCCCTCTAGGATTGTATGACGTGAAAGTGATCAATCCTGATGGACGGCAGGCGATCGCACCTTACCGTTACTTAATTGAACCAGCCACTCCCCTCGATGCAGACATCGGTATGGGTGGCCCCCGCATCTTGAGTTTCCTCCCGCCCGGTAACGTGGGACGCTACCAAGTCGCCCTCCGCAACTTAGCTAACTTTGACGCGCCCTATGCCTTCTTCCAGTTTGGCTTACCCCAACTGGGAGGGGGATTACTCGGCACACCCAAAGTCAGCTTTAGTTCTAACCTAGGGGGACAGCCGAATAACCTCACCAATATTAACTGGACAAGCTTAGATTCATCAGTCAACACCAACGGCACAATTCTCGCCCCAGGCTATTTAATTGATTGGGAAGCCAAGGGTTCTCAAGGATTTAACTTTACTGCCCATATCTTCAAGGGGATTGAAGAAATCTTGGCCAGGAATCCCCGCGCCTTAGATGGCGTACTATCCGACCCGAATGTGGATTTATCCTTCAAGTTCCACATCTTGGCAGCCATCACCCCCATGACTCCCCAAGAGTTCAAGGATGCTCAACGCAGAGATGCCAATAAGTTACGGCTAGCGATTCTCCAAGACCCCAACGCCCCATCGGGGTTGATTTTGCTGGCAGCTGATGAAAACGGTTGGAGTGATTTATATCTCAAAGCTTTAGGCCAAGCAGGTATTCTCAGACAGGAAGACACGCCACCTAATATCGACACCGAACCCTATGTTGTCAGTGCAATGGCAGTGCTGGCATCGGGTATTCCCTTGAATGAACAAGGTGTTCCCTATGTCACTAACGCAAACATCGTAGAATTCTTCACCCAAATCCGCAAGTGGTACGGACACCAAGCCGACTTACTGGGTAGAGAAGAACCCCCCGCACCATCTGAATATGACTTAGGATTGTCTTCTCCTACCCGCTTCGAGGCGTTTAACGTTTATGTACCACACCGTACCCGCCTCGACCTACCGGGATTTGTGGAAACCACTCGCGTTGATTTCTCCAACTTCTTTAGGGGAACAGCCAGCACTGCGGGAGAGATTAGTTCAATTATTGGTCCCTTTGGTGCAGGTAGCGAGCAGTTTTTACCATTAGGCAAACCTTTACCCTACGTCATCGGTTTCCAGAACCCCGCAGACAGCAGCAACAGACCAGGGGAAATCATCATCCGTAGCATTCTGGATAACAATTTAGATGCCCGTACCTTCCGCCTTGGTGATATTCAGATTGGTGGTCTTCCTATCCCAGTACCTGACAACGTTACCAACTACCAAACTAACATTGACCTCAGCCAAAGCCAGGGCTACATCCTGCAAGTGAGTGCGGGTGTGAGTGTCGTTAATAATGAAACTATAGCTAGTTGGGTATTCCGTGCTATCGACCCAGCCACAGGCTTACTAATTCCCGTTGGTGACATTGGCTTACTGCTGCCCAATAACGAAAATGGTGCGGGTGAAGGCTTCGTCAGCTATACAATCTTACCCAAGACACCGGCGACTGATCAGACTCAACCTATCTCCATTTCCGCCCAAGCAAGAGTTACATTCAACACATTGCCCCCGGATGACACCGCTACCCTCACCCATACCCTAGATGTGCGATCGCCTGAAACACAGTACCAGGTGATTGACTTACAACCCAACGCTGCTAGCCGCACCTATCAAGTGTCTTGGAGTGCCACCGACGAAACCGAAGGTTCTGGGGTGCAATCCTACAACATCTACGTAGCTGAAAAAGGCAGTAGCAATTACACAATTTGGCTGCGACAAACTACTGAAACATCTGGCGTTTTCCAAGGGGAAGCAGGTAAAGAATATAATTTCTTGGTATTAGCCACCGATAGAGCCGGCAACCAAGAAGCACCACCCGCAGGTGTGAGATTGCCAGATACCGGGGATACAACCAACCTGGGTAGCTTACCTGATGTTTCCACCACACCCATTGACCTGGGTACCTTACCCCCCAGAAATCCCAACGCCATCCCCGCCAACGAACTCTTCAAGCAAATTCAGACTACACCCAGTGCTAATTCCAGCACTCGTCCCTCGGAATTTGACAGAGTTTTAAGTCCCTTCCAGGCGGAATCTTTTGCAACGGGTATTCCTCAAAGTCATGGCAATATTGGGCCGATGGCGATCGCAATTCGCAATGATGGCTTTGTCATTGCCAGTGGTGGTGTTAATCGTAACCAATTATTCCTCCTCTCCCCCGCAGGTGGTCAAGTCGGTACACCCCTGATCACCTTACCCCATCCCATCTTTGACCTCGCCTTTGATAAGAACCGGCAATTCCTCTGGGCAACCACAGGCGGCGGCCCCTTACTGAAACTCAACGCCAACACAGGAGAATTGATTGAGTCCTATGCCTACTCCACAGGTATCACCCAAGCCTTAGCAATTCACCCCACCACTGGCGAGATTTATGTATCTTCTGGCGATGGTATTAAAGTATTTAACCCAAACAGTAAAACCTTCAGCCATTACAGTGATTTACGGGTGGGTAACTTAGCATTTGGCCCAGATGACAAGCTCTGGGGGGCAGTCTGGCCACAACGGGGTGAAATTGTCAACTTCACCGAAATCCGGGATATCACAGGTAGGCTAGTCCGTACCACACCGCAATTGATGGCGCGGTTTAATGATGCTGTCGATTCCATCGCCTTTGGTCAGCTGAACACTGAACTAGCAGGACTGTTGTTTATTTCCACCAACAACGGCGACCTGGAAGTAATTGACCTCGATAGTATGAGAACCCTCACCTTAGCTGAGGGTGGTAGCCGTGGTGACATCATCCGCACCACTAAAGATGGTCAGATACTACTGAGCCAGTCTGCCCAAATTGATATCCTTTCCCCCATTCGTCAACCCAGGGTAGCAGCCACCAATCCCCCAGATGATGCCCGTGTCACCTTACCCAACAGTACCCTGACTGTCACCTTCGACCAAGCTATGTTTGTAGGGGCGGCCACAGATAGCGCCTCAGTGTTAAACCCCAATAACTATCAACTGACTTGGTTGAATAGCGAAAACGTTATTCAAGGCAACATCCAACCCACCAGCGTCAGCTATAACGCCACCACCCGCACCGCCCAACTGGTATTTGATAACCTGATTCCTTCCCAGTATCAATTGCGTGTCAACGGTAGCGTCAGGAGCCAGAGAAATCAGCCCATAGGTGAGGATTATGTAACTGATTTCACTGCTATTTCTGACTTCCTGGCCAATGTAGACTTGCAGTTTATTAACACTCGCAGCGATCGCAACCAGGAAACCGCCTCCTGGGATGTCACAGTCAAGAATAAAGGTAGCTATGACCTAGTTGTACCTCTGGCTTTACTCCTTGATCCTGCCCAATCCTTCACCGGGGTAATTCCGGGACAGCGTACTGATTTGGGCTACCTCCTCGATTTGAGTGCTAGTCTACCTACTAATGGCATCCTCAGAGCCGGAGCAACCACCACCGCCCAAGTTATCACCGTCAATAACCCCGATCAGCTGCGAATAGCTTTTGCTGCTGGTATCTACACCCTACCAGGCGACAACCAAGCACCAGTTATCAACTCTCAACCCATCACCACCGCCTTAGTTGGTCAACAGTATCAGTATCAAGTCCAAGCCACAGACCCCGATGGCACAATTGCAGGCTACTTGCTGACTCAAGCACCAGCCAACATGGCCGTTAGTTCTCAGGGCTTAATTACTTGGCAACCACCAACCGGCACAGCCAGCAATACTAGAGTTACCTTGCGGGTTTACGATACTCGTGGCGGCTACGCGACCCAAAGCTTTAACTTACAAGTCCAAGGGGCTAACCGTTCACCCATCCTCTCACCTCTACCCACCCAAATTAACGGACAGGAAGGACAACTCATAGAACTTCCCATAGGTGCATCTGATCCAGATAATGATCGCCTATTATTCTGGATTAATAACCTACCACCAGGCGCAGTCTTCGACCCAGAAACCCGCTTATTTACCTGGACACCAGACGCAACGGCTGCGGGTACTTACGAAAACGTGCAGTTTGTCGTCAGTGATGGCAAACAACAGGTGAGCCAATCTGTCACCTTTGCCATTGCTCCAACAAATCAAGCACCTACATTAATTAACCCAGGCAATGCCTACGGCGGGCAAAGCCAACGCTCCATCCGCCAAGGAGAAACATTCATCCTGCGTCTAGCCGCCACCGACCCCGATGGGCAAACCCTAACCTACTTTAGTAACAATCTGCCGGCGGGAGCTACTATCAACCCTGTGACTGGTGTGTTTGAGTGGACACCAGGTTACAACCAAACCGGAATATTCAGGATTCCTTTCAGTGTCAGTGATGGGCAACTCACCACCACCCAAACCGTCAACATTGAAATTATCGATGTCAATGCTGCCCCTGTCTTTGACACTATTGGTAGATTACAGGTACAAGAAGGGCAACAACTCCGCTTCCGTGTCTTCGCCCTAGACCCAGACAACCCTGGTTACATCCCCCAAGAACGGCGCGACGATGGCACACTCACACCCCTCGAAGGTACAGAAGCCACTATTGAGTATGAAGCGGTAAATCTGCCCACAGGTGCAGACTTCGATGAAGACACAGGTATCTTCACTTGGACACCCAGCTTTAATGCTTCAACGCAGACATACTCGGTGAAATTCATCGCCAAGGAAATCGGCAACGGTCTCACCAGTGAGATGATTGTTCCCATCACTGTCCTGAACACCAACCGCCGTCCTGTTGTCACCCTGAAGACAGCAGATGGTCAACCAGTCAACATCAATCAGCCGATCGCACTCACCCGTAACCAGTCGCGCACTCTGGTATTTGAAGCAACTGATGCTGATGGCGACACCTTAGCATTAACAGCCAGAGATAGCAGAGGTCGAGTCTTCCCTGGTTTTGCCAACTTCATTGATTTGGGTATCGTTGATGGCAAACGCAGAGGTGAACTGATCCTAAATCCTAACTTTAGCGATCGCCCCGAAGATTACCTCTTCACCTTAAGCGCGGCAGAAGTCAACAACGGACTCAACAATCTCACCGAGGCAGTTAATTTTACTGTTTCCCTACTACCTTACATGAGTCCCATCGGTGCCAAAGCTGTGAAGGTAGGTAGTAACCTCAGCTTTGAGATTCCCGTCATTGCGCCGACGAATATATCCCTAGACTACACTTGGGAACTGAGTTCACCCTTACCCCCAGGTGCTAGCTTTACTACCAGTGCCGACAAACAAACAGGTCTCTTTAACTGGACACCAAACACCGCAGGTAGTACAGCCATTACCCTAACCCTCAAACACCCCAACGGCCAGGTACTAGATACACAAACCTTTACCATCAACGCCCGCACCGCCGATAACCTTGCGCCTAGCTTCTCGCCAATTAACTTAACTGCAACAGAAGGGCAACCATTAGATGTCTTCCTAGGGGAATTACTCAGCAATCCTGACGGGGATGCCCTCACATATACCATTTCTAACCTACCTGCTGGTGCGATTCTCAATCCCTTCACTGGTCGCCTACAATGGACACCCAGCTTCGCCTCTACCAGAGAAGTACCGCTACAACTAACTATCACTGATGGTAGCAATACATTTACAGGTGCGTTAAAGATTACGGTTGCAGACGTTAATCAACAGCCGATTCTCCTACCTTTACCACCACAACAAATCCGCGAAGGCGCACCCCTGCAATTTACCTTAGTCGGTGCAGATGGTGATAATGATCCGCTCAACTACACTGTGGTTTCCCAATTACCCACAGGGGCAGTATTTGATGCCACTACCCGTCAATTCCGGTGGACACCAGGATTCGGGCAAGCAGGTAAATACACCCTCACCTTTGCGGTAATTGATTCTCAGCAAGCAAGAGGGACTGTAGACGTAGAAATTAACGTTGAAAACGTCAATCGTCCGCCCAGTTTCAAGGATCTGTTTAATCGGACGGCTGTAGTTGGTAAAACACTAGAGTTTACTCTAGAAGGAGAAGACCCAGATAGCGGTACAACCCTCACCTACCAAGCAGAACGCCTACCCCAAGGTGCGATATTTAACAGCACCAGCCGTAAGTTTACTTGGCAACCCACCCCAGGACAGCTAGGAGATTACACCGTCGTCTTCAATGTTTCCGACGGTGAAACCACTACTACCCAAACCATTCTGATTCGTAGTCTACCCACCAGCACTGATTTACCGGTTCAGGTAGTAGTTACCCCCGGCTTCCCCGCCGTACCCAAGCAGCAAGTGTTAATTCAAGCTTCAGTAGATAGTCTGGCTGGTGTGGCGCGAGAAGATTTAGTCATCAAGGTGAATGGGAATCCCATCAACTCCCAAGCCTTGGGTAGAGCAGTATATGTACCCGATGCACCGGGAACCTACACCATTGAAATCACAGCCACAGACCGCGACGGACTCACAGGTAAAGCCACAGCCATCTTGAAGGTACGCGACAATAACGACACCACCGCCCCAGTTGTGGCATTAGATCCCGAACTGGCAGGATTGAAAATTATCAGCACAAAAGAGATTAGGGGGGCGATCGCCGACACTAACCTCGACACATGGCAAGTAGAACTCGCTCCCTACAACAGCAATAACTTTGTCACCCTGGCTACAGATGATGAGCAACGGCAAAACACCACTTTAGCCACCATCAACCCTGAAACCTTAGCCAATGGCTTCTATCGTCTGCGCCTCACTGCCGCAGATATCGGTGGACGCACCAGCCAGCAGGAAGTGATCATTGAAGTCAACAGTGCTAACAAACTTCAGTCACCCATCACCAGCACAGATTTAGCACAAATTAGCCTCGGTGGTGTCAATGTTAATTTAGTGCGGGTATACGATGCCCTCAACGTTGATAAATTTGGTAGCTTTGGTTACGGTTGGAGTTTAAGCAACATTGACACCAATCTACAAGTCAATCTCCCCGTAACCAACAGAGAAGAGTTTGGTAATTACAATCCCTTCAAACTTGGTACACGTTTATACCTCAACCTGCCCAACGGCACTCGCGGTGGTTTCACCTTCAGACCCCAAGCACAAGATATTGCTGGCGTTAAATACTACAAACCTGTTTGGGTAGCTGATAACGGGGTGAACTATACCCTAGCATCTACCGATACCTTGTTAATACGGGCAAGCGATCGCTTCTACGAAATCAACTCAGGTCAGCCATACAACCCAGCCAACCCCGCACTCCGAGGTACAGCCTATACCTTAACTGCTGCCAACGGCACCATCTACAAGTTAGATGGTAGGGGACGCATCACCGAACAAATCACCGATGGTAAACGGTTGTTCTTTAGTGATAGCGGTATCATTAGTTCCACAGGTGAAACTGTGCGCTTTGTCCGTGATGCCGCAGGGCGCATCGCCAAGATTACCGACCCCAACGGGCGTGAAGTAATTTACCAGTACGACAATAACGGCGCGTTGGTAAATGTGCGCCAACTGTATGCAGGTACATCTAGCCGTTATGGGTATTCTCTCACCCGTCCCCATGAATTAATTGCGATCGCCGAACCCAACAGCCCCACAGATTTGGGTACAGCGTACCGCTTCAACAACGCACCTGCCAAAGTTGGCGAAATCACAACAGCTGGGGAAGTAGACCAGTTTACTTTTACCATCCGTAATTCCGAACTGCGTTCCACCGAAAGCGGACTGGTATTAGTGGGCATAGAAATTACAGCGACCTCTGGCAACCTGAAACTAGCCGCACCAACTATTAATGGTCTCACACCTTTATCCACCCCTCGAATTTTTGCAGATGGTAAACGTGTCTATGCCTTGTATGCCATCGACCGTGAAGCGTTATACGCCATCAACATTCAAGGTGCAGACAATACCACAGGTGCATACAGCCTGAAGTTATTTATTGCTGGGGATGTCACAGGTAGTAACAATAGCCTCGACGAAACAGTTGATGGACGGGACTACCAAGCTTTACTCAATGCTTTGGGTACAACTAACAACGATATACGTAACAACCTACGCTATGACCTAGATGCTAGCGGTGAGGTAGATGCAGCCGACCTGGAAATTCTCGGACGCAACTTTGGTTTTGTTGCCAACACCCCACCAAGGATAGTTGCAGATCTGCCTGAGATTCTCACCCACACGAATTTAGAAGTTACCGTACCTCTGAGCAACTTGGTGACAGATGCCGAAGGTGATCCGATTTACTTCCGCACAGATGCCTTCAGCCGAGGTACTATTCGCCTCAGTCCAGATGGTAAGAGTATCATCTTTACCCCTGAAAAGGATTTTAGCTCTGCCACAGGAGCCAGCTTTAGTTTCATTGCTGATGAAGGGTTTAATGATTCTGCATCGGGAGTTATTGCTGTTAATGTTAGCAACGAACCTTTACAGAGAATTAGATTTGGACAACGCCAAATCCAACTAGAACCCAATAATAGTCAGCGTTTACAGTTCTTTGGCGATTTTGCCGATCAACAAAATGTTGCCTTACCCTTCTCTTATCTAAATCTCAATGTAGAAAATAGTGTGATCGCTACCTTAAATGAAGGTATCATCACTACTCTTAGCCAAGGTGTCACCACCATCCAAGCCAGTAAGAACGGCATCTCTGCAATTACCAATCTAGTCTCCGGTTTCCCCCGCACCCGTAATCAGCAGTTACTTTTGGTGCAAGGTATAGATCCCCTACCCGATAGTGTTTTACTCAGTGGTATCGGTGCTACACAGCAACTCAAAGTTCTCTTTGGGGAAACAGACCTCACCACTGCTACCCAAGGCACTCGCTATTTCTCCAGTAACCCCAACGTCATCCAAGTCGAGGAAAATGGACAAATTATCGCCAAAGGATTAGGTAGTGCGGAAGTAACTATCATTAGTGGTGCAGCCGAAGCCGTCATTCCTGTGCGTGTGGAAGCACCTCAAGGCTCAACCTCACCCATTGGTAGCCAAGGCGGTATCCTCACCGATAATAGTGGCGTAACCCTAGCGATTCCAATTAATGCCCTGGCCGCAACTACCAATATCGCCATTACACCCCTCACCCTCAATCAATTTAATCTGCCCCTAGTTGAACCTTTTAGCTATGTTGATAGTTTCCGGCTAAATCTCGGCAATCAAATTTTCCGCCAAGCCGCGCAGTTGAAAGTCGCCGTTCCTCAAACAATTCCAGTAAATTCCGAACTTTTCATTTATCAAGCCGGCACTTCACCAGATGCCAATGGTACTCTTGTTCCTACTTGGTTCCTAGTTGATACGGCAATTGTAGGGGCAGATGGTTTTGCCCAAACTGGTACTAATCCCTTCTCCACAGGTATTTATGAATCAGGTGACTATTTAATTGCCTATGCTCCACCAAATACCATAGGCAAAGTCCGGGGTAGAATTGCTTTTGCTAATCCCTTTGCCATTACTACCCAAGAGTTCCAAATTGGCGCAGAGGTTTCACTAGGAGACGATACCCCACAAACTATCCAGACCTTTGCCACTTTTAGTAAATTAGCAACGGATGTTGAAGTCGAACCAACCCCCGACGAGAAAAAACTATACTTCAAACTCAGATTTGCTCAATTTACTGTCGGTTTCCTCAGAGGAGAATATTTTGAACTGCCCTTACCCCAGAATATTCGCAGGATAGAACTAACGGAAGTTCCCCTAGAAGGATTACCCCGTGTCACCAGTACAGAAGTACAAATTCAACCCAATGCAGTTAATACCTTTGCTACCTCATTCAATAACATAGTTTTGGGGCCAGATCATCCCAGTGCTGCTCCACAAATTGACGAAATTTCCGTAGAGATAGCCGAAGTTAACGGGGTGACTCGTTCAGTGGTGAAGCTGGTAGGTGAACGCTTCCGGTATCAAAATATTATTGGCGATGTCATTTTTACCGAAAAACATACAGGTACTCAGGTAATCCAAACGGGTAATGAAGTGCAGTTCTCGGTAGAAGGTGATAAAGAAGTTCTCCGCGCTATCATTCCCCAAAAGTTAGCTGTAGGCAATTCAACAATCCAAGTTAAACGCACTCAGCCTTCTTTGCGTGAAGGTTTACCACCGATCGCACCTCCAGCCCTTAGCCCAACTGTAGAGATTGCCGCCCGTCCCAGTTACATCTTTGGGGCATTGGTGAGTGTTGATCAACAGGTAGTAGCCATTAATCAAACTACTCGTCAACAAGTAGCCCGGATTCCCATATCTGTTACTAATTCGACATTTGTTGTTGCCAAAGACACCATCGTTACACCAGATGGTACACGGGTGTATGTACCATTCTACGATCCAGCCGGCTTTAGTTCTGGGGTGGCAGTCATTGATGCGATCGCCCTGCAACAAATTGATGTCGATCCCAGCACTGCCGCAATCGATGTCATCTCCTTGGGAACAACCAATCGTCCCAACCGTATCGCCGTTGATCCTCAAGGACGCTTTGCTTTTGTCTCCGATGAGGAAGCTGGTACTATCTACCAAATTGACATCGATCCTAATGATACCCAGCCCTACTCTGCCAAATACAATAGCGTTCTGGCTAATATTGGCGATATCTTTACCACTGCCCCTGTTGGTTTGCGTGGACTAGCAGTTAACAAGGCTGGCGATCGCCTGTTTGTAGCGGCTCCTGGTCGTACCGCCTTCGGTAATACCCGTACTCAACCCAACAACATAGACTACATCCATGTCTTCAACATTAATCCCAACGACCGCGATAACTATCGCCAGTTGATAGGTTCAATTTTGGCGGCTCCTCCTGGGGTAGCGGGAACAGAGGTAATGGAAATTCAGGCTACCCATGACCCCAATATCATCACCTTCACCAATCGACGCTTAGATGATTACGGGGTAGGCATTCTCAAAAATGTCAATGGCAACGTCAGTGATATTAACGTTAGTCACATTCCCTTCAACCTCCTACCGCCAAAACAATATCCTGACTTAGCACCCCTGTTTAGCCCACCAGGCGAAAACCTGTTGTTCGACTCCTTTGATGTCAACAGCGCCCAAGCGATCGCCATTCTCCCAGCCAATACCTTAAAATTCACCGACGCTGACCCCAACCATCCCACCTTTGCCTTTGTCAGCGCCTTTAACCTGTTTGCCCCTGACTCTCCCAGCCGTAACCCCGACCATCCTCGTCGCCGGCTAGGGGTTCCTGGCGGTAGCAATATTGCCATCATTTCCAACCCCTTTGGTAATCCAGGTGAAGGCCCGACCCAGGTAGTCGCTGCTACTCGTCCTATTCCTTTGGGCTTCATGGATAACCTAGTTCTCTCTGAAGATGGACAGTTTCTATTTGCTGCCTATGGGGGTGTAAATTCCGTCTTTGTCTACAACGTTAAAGAAATCATTACAGATATTGGATTGCATGAACGCCTCTACTTTGAAGGTAAGGTAGATCCTCGTCTCAACTTGATTCGGTTACCCATCAACAACCAAACCACAACTGTCAACAATGGAGAAATTATTGTCCTTGAACAGCCCAATTACACCATAGATATCAACGCTGATTACCGCTTAGACATTCCCTTCAGACCGCCCAACCGACCCAACGACCCCCTCGTCTTCAGAAACTTTGCCTCTGCCTTCAGCCCCATTGGTACGGGTAATGTCCGAGGGTTGTCTACCCAATCAGAACCAGTTGTTCCCCTAGAACTCCAGTTATACAGCATCCGCAACCCCTTACCGCCCCAACTACCAACCCCCCTACCCACACCCACCCCAGGAACACCCATAGCTGGAGATAGTACACGTCGCATTCATTTATACACCCGTATTGATCCAGTGAATCGCCAAGTGGCGATCGGGGAAGGTTACTTCACCTTTGCTGTGAATAAGAAAGCGCGTGTCAGCCTCCGCATTCAAGGTGCTGTGGCTCAAGGTCTGCAACTCATTGACCCCGTAACCCGTAACACTACAACCATCAATTCCCTAGATAATGTCGAATTTGGCCCAGGTGTGCATTACCTGTTAATACAACCAATTGGACAATTTGGCACTCCAGGAGAATATAACTTTGTCCTCACCGCTACAGATGAAGATGGTAACACAGTTACAACCACAGGAGTCATTGACCACGAAGTAGAAATCAATAACAGTTTCCCCATTGGTCAAACTGTTGTTAAAGGTGTCAACCTGTGGAGTGGACATCTGACCACCACCTCCCAAGATGTGGTCATACCTGGACGGGGTTTATCTCTTGACTTCTCGCGCACATATAGCAGTGCAGGTGATTCTAGTCGCGGCCCCCTTGGTGCTGGGTGGACTCACAATTACAATGTGCGTTTAATTGGAGACAAATTTGGCAACCTCACCGTAGTCGGTGGAGATGGTTCAGGTAATACCTTTGCAATTAATAGTGGACATTTTGACCCAGTACGCGCCCGCTTACTCGGACTACCAGAAGGTGCGCGATTCTTTGACCCACAACCAGGCTACCACTCACTCTTAGTACAGCCTGACCCCACAGTTAATGTCTTTGACTTCTACACTAAATCTCACATCCGCTATCGTTTCGAGCAAAATGACATTCAACCATTCCTCTCTGGGCTAAACTTTAACCTCAAGTTTATTGAAGACCCCAATGGTAATCGCATTGAATTGTATTACGATCGCACCGACCATAATTGGAACAGTCTTCCCGATACCCTCAAGTACAAAATCGATAGCGACTACAACACCCTAGATGTGATCCGTGATAGTTCCGGTCGCGCCTTAATTCTCAAATACGACACCATTTTCTTTGACCAACGCATCACTAGCGTCACAGGCTACAACCCCGACCCCAATAATATCGACCTGTACGATTTATACATCGATTATGATTACGATAATTTTGGTAATCTTACCAAAGTTGAACGTGTGGGTACATTGCCTAGTGAAACCCGCATTGAGAAGTATAAATATACCCCAGGCGATGCACGCACAGGACATAATTTAATTGCCTATACAGACCCCAACGGCAACACAGTTGAATACAGCTATTACGAAACTGGAGATTCCCTGAGCTTTGGGGACATTGATTCGGCCTTCAGCATCCGTCCCTATGAATTTGTCAAGGAGGTCAGAGAACCCAGCACAAATGATCATTCATCTCCCATCATTAAATTCACCTACGATTTATTAGGGAACAAGCGCACCGTTACCGACCCCAGACTAAATGTTGCCCCAACAGTTTATACTCTCAACAGCTACGGCGCAGCCGTGAAGATTGAAGAACCTCTGGGTAAAGTAACTCTCAGGGAATGGGCAACACCGGATAATCCTCAAGATCCAACTATTGTTCCAGGAACCCGCTTCCGTCCTGGTGTGGATGTTGTCCTTGTTTCCGAAACCGATGCTTTAGGACGTAAAATTTCCTATCGCTATGACGCGCAAGGCAATGTGATTGAGGAGAAGATCGACTTCTCCGCTATGGCGGGTTACACTCCTGTTCTCAACAAACAAGGTCAGCCTGTAGATCACATCATCACGCGCTACACTTACGACCCCATCTTCAACAAGATGACCAGTAAGACCGATGCGGAAGAGAATACAACCATTTTTGTGATCGATAGTCCGGCTTTTGCCTTGCCGGATGGGGTCGAACTACCTACAAGCGTGCCTCTACCAACTGGACGCACAGGTAATTTGCTGGCTGTTGTGGATGCCGAAGGTAATTTTGTC